>JAJZUN010000037.1 GCA_021848555.1 Pseudomonadota bacterium
TACACTGGCCCATGTCTCGCCGGCGCAGACCGGCTGAATCAGGAGGGGGGTATGCGAATACTCATTGCCGAGGACGACGCCATCATGGCCGATGGCCTGACGCGCTCCTTGCGCCAGTCGGGCTACGTGGTGGACCGCGTCGGCACCGGCCCGGAGGCCGACAGCGCGATGACGCGGGGCGAGTTCGACCTGCTGATCCTCGACCTGGGACTGCCCAAGATGGGGGGGCTGGAAGTGCTGCGGCGCCTGCGCGCGCGCGGTTCGCGCCTGCCGGTGCTGATCCTCACCGCCCTGGACGGCGTCAACGACCGCGTGCGCGGCCTGGACCTGGGCGCCGACGATTACCTGGCCAAGCCCTTCGACCTGAACGAGCTCGAAGCGCGGGTGCGCGCGCTGACGCGCCGCGGCAGCGCCGGCGTATCGGGCGTGCTGCGCCACGGCGAGCTCAGCTACGATCAGGTCGGCCGCGTGACCGAGGTCCGCGGCAAGCCGCTCGAACTGTCGGCGCGCGAAACCGGCCTGCTCGAACTGCTGCTGCAGCGCGTGGGCCGGATCGTGAGCAAGGAGCAGCTGGTCGAACACCTGTGCGAATGGGGCGAGGAAGTCAGCACCAACGCGATCGAGGTCTATGTGCACCGCCTGCGCAAGAAGCTCGAGGCGGGCGGCGTCAAGATCGTCACCGTGCGCGGATTGGGCTACTGCCTGGAAAAACCGAAGGGGCCCTGAACCCATGGCGCGCAAGGCCCGAGGCCAGACTTCGCTGTTTGGCGAGATCGTCGACTGGATGCTCGCGCCGCTGCTGATCATCTGGCCGATCAGCATCGCCGCCGATTACTTTCTCGCCTATTCGGTTGCGGGCACCGCCTTCGACCAGCAGCTCAAGGACCGGGTGGTGGCGGTGGCGCGCCAGGTTTCGTTCGACGATGAAAAGCTGACGGTCAATCTGCCGCCGGAGGCGATCGCCATCCTCGGTGCGGACGAGGTGGACGAAGTCCTGTTCCAGGTGCGCGGCATGAGCGACGAACTGATCGCCGGCGACGCCACGCTCGGCACGGTCGAGTTCACCTCGGAACTCGAGCCGCAGACCGTGTATTTCCGCGACGAATCGCTGCAAGGGCGCGAGATGCGCATCGCCTACAGTTTTGCCCAGGTCAGCGGCCTCGCCGGGGCGGTGCTGATCCAGGTGGCGGAGACCGGAGAAAAGCGCACCCGGCTCGCCAGCGGCATCGTCGGCAAGGTGCTCGCCTGGCAGTTCGTGCTCGTGCCGCTGGGCCTGCTCCTGGTCTGGCTCGGCTTGAGCCGCGGCATCGAGCCGCTCAACCGCATCGGACAGAGCATGCGCGACCGCCGGCCGCAGGACCTGTCGCCGATCGACCGCAACGAAGCGCCGGAAGAAGCGTGGCCGCTGATCGACTCGATCAATGACCTGATGGCGCGCCTGCAGCAGAGCCTGAAGGTGCAGCAGCGCTTCATCGCGGACGCCGCGCACCAGTTGAAAACGCCCCTGGCCGGCTTGAGGACGCAGGCCGATCTCGCCTTGCGCGGCAGCGAAATGCGCGACATCCAATACACGATGAAGCAGATCGCGGCGAGCGCCGATCGCGCGGCGCGCCTGGTGAACCAGCTGCTGTTGCTCGCGCGCACCGAAAGCGATCAGCACAGCCAGCCGCCTTTCGCCGCGATCGATTTGAATGCGCTGGTGCGCGAGGCGACCCAGGATTGGGTGCCGGCCGCGCTGGAACGCCACATCGACCTCGGATTCGAGGCTTCGGGCGACGGCAGCAACGTGACCGGCAATGCCCTGCTGCTGCGCGAGTTGATCAACAACCTGCTCGACAATGCGATTCGCTATACGCCGGCCGGCGGGCGTGTCACCGCGCGCGTCACGGCAGGCGAATGCGTGATCCTGGAAGTCGAAGACGACGGCATCGGCATCGAGCAGGACGAGCGCGAGCGGGTGTTCGAACGGTTCTACCGGGTACTCGGCACCGGGGCCGAGGGCTCCGGACTCGGCCTCGCGATCGTGCGCGAGATCGTCGAACTGCACGCCGCCAATGTGCTGCTGCTGTCCAACCCGAGCGGACGCGGCACGCTGGCGCGGGTGGTATTTCCGCGCAGCGCTGCCGCGCAGCTCGCGCTGGTCGCATGAGCCGCACCGCGCACCGGGGAGCCTGGTGATGGCCGTACAGACCCAGGCGGAATTTTCGCGTTTCCTGATCAAGGCTTACAGCTGGTACACCGTCGGTTTCCTTCTGTTCGTGCTTGCGCTGGCGCTCGGCGAGCAGCTCGGCCTGCCGAAGATCTGGATCGGCTATCTGTTCCTGATCGCCACGGTCGGGGTATACGCCTGCATCGGCGTGATGACCCGCACCGCCGATGTCACCGAGTATTACGTGGCGGGACGGCGCGTGCCCGCCCTGTTCAACGGCATGGCGACCGCCGCCGACTGGATGAGCGCGGCCTCGTTCATCGGCATGACCGGCACGCTCTACCTGAACGGCCACGCCGGCCTCGCCTTCATCATGGGCTGGACCGGAGGCTATTGCCTGGTGGCGCTGCTGCTCGCGCCCTATCTGCACAAGTTCGGGCAATACACCATTCCCGACTTCCTCGGCGCGCGCTACGGCGGCCATATCCCGCGACTGATCGGCGCGCTGGCCGCGATCCTGTGCTCGTTCACCTACGTGGTGGCGCAGATCTACGGCGTCGGCCTGGTGACCACGCGGCTGGTGGGCGTCGCGTTCGAAGTCGGCATTTTCGTCGGCCTGGGCGGCGTGCTGGTGTGTTCTTTCCTCGGCGGCATGCGCGCGGTCACCTGGACGCAGGTGGCGCAGTACATCGTGCTCCTCGTCGCCTACCTGACCCCGGTGGTGTGGCTGTCGGTCAAGCACACCGGTTTCCCCGTGCCGCAACTGGTCTACGGCAAGATGCTGGAGAAAGTGAGCGCGCGCGAGGCCCAGCTTGCCGCAGACCCGAAGGAGCTCGAGGTGCGCGCGCTGTTCAAGCAGCGCGCGGACGAGGCCAACGGCAAGCTCAAAGGCTTGCCCAAGTCGTTCGAGGCGGAGAAGGCGAAACTCGCGAAGTCGCTGAACGATCTGAAAGCGGCAAAGGCGCCCGTGGATCGGGTGCAGGCCGCGCGGCTGGCGCTGGACAAGTTCCCGCGCAACGTCAAAGAGGCGAAGCTGCGCTGGACGCGCGAGGCCGAGCTCGGCGCGCGCGGCGCGCCGCTGCTGCGCCACGCCGAGGCCTTCCCCGGCGCGACCGGGCACGAACGCGATGTCAGCCGGCGCAACTTCCTCGCGCTGGTGTTCTGCCTGATGGTGGGTACGGCGGCGTTGCCGCATATCCTGATGCGCTATTACACGACGCCGTCGGCAAGGCAGGCGCGCGAGTCGGTGACCTGGTCGCTGTTCTTCATTTTCCTGCTTTATGTCACCGCCCCGGCGCTGGCGGTGCTGGTGAAGTTCGACATCTACACCCTGCTGATCGGCACCGAGTTCTCCAAGCTGCCGGCATGGGTGTCGGCGTGGCAAAGGGTGGACCCGATGCTGGTCAGCCTGGTCGACCTGAACCAGGACGGCATCGTGCAACTGGCGGAAATCGCGCTCGGCGCCGACGTGGTGGTGCTGGCGACGCCGGAAATCGCGGGCCTGCCCTACGTGGTCTCCGGCTTGGTGGCGGCGGGCGGCCTGGCCGCGGCGCTCTCGACCGCGGACGGCCTGCTGCTGACCATCTCCAACGCGCTGTCGCACGACATCTACTACAAGATGATCCAGCCGCGCGCGTCGGCGCAAAAGCGCGTCACCATCTCCAAGATCCTGGTGCTGGTGGTCGCTCTGGGGGCGGCGACCGTGGCCATCCAGAAACCGGCCGACATCCTGTTCATGGTGGGCGCGGCGTTTTCGCTCGCGGCGTCCGCGTTCTTCCCGGCGCTGGTGCTGGGCATCTTCTGGCGCCGCGCGAACAAATGGGGCGCCACCCTGGGCATGGCCTCGGGCCTGGGCATCACTTTCTATTACATGGCGACAACGCAACCCTGGCTGCGCAAGATCTTCGGCGTCGCGAGTCCGATAGCCGACAACCTTTGGTTCGAGATTCAGCCGATCTCGGCCGGAATCTGGGGCATTCCGCTCGGCTTCCTCGTGATCATCGTGGTGAGCCTGCTGACGCCGCCTCCCGACAAGGAGACCCAGGCGATGGTCGACAACGTGCGCTATCCCTACCTGCGCGGCGCAGGCAACAATTACGCCGCCGCGAACAGGGAATGAAAGGCGGGAACACCGGCATGCGCAGTGGGCAAGCTCTGAAGCCGCGAACAGATTGCGTTTCGCCGCAGACGCCGTCACCATACGACGCGAGGCGAAGTCGCGTCCTCGTCGCGAGACTCTTGGCTAACCATTTTCCGCCGCGAGCGCAAACCGGACCAGTTCGGAGACATTGCGCGCCTCGAGTTTTGCCATCAGGCGCGCCTTGTGCACCTCGACCGTACGCGCGCTGATGCCGAGGTACGCTGCGATTTCTTTCGCGTGAAGTCCTTTCCCGACGAGTTGCAATACTTCGCGTTCTCGATGGGTGAGCTTCGCCAATTTCAAGGTCTGGTCGGCGCCCATTTCCGTGCGCTGGATACGGCGGGATTCCCTGTCAAATCCCTTTTCAATCGCGGCCCTCAACTCCGCTTCGTCAAAGGGCTTTTCGATGAAGTCCACCGCTTCCGACTGGAACGCGGCGCGGGCCGACTTCACGTCCCCGTGCCCGGTGATGATTACAAACGGCAAATGCTTTCCCCGCTCACGAAGATCCGCCTGCAGTTCAAGCCCGCTCATTCCCGGAAGCCTGAGGTCGGCGACTACGCAACCGGCCCAATTGTCCCGATATGTATCGAGGAACGCCTCGGCGCTTTCGAACGACACTGCGCGAAAGCCCAAAAGCCCCAGCATCAGGGACAGCGAATCGCGCATGGCCGCATCGTCCTCGACGATGTAGACAGTGAGCTCGTCACGGGCCGGACTATTCATCAGCGGCCAAACCTCGCAGCAGCAAATGAAATTCCCCGTGCTTGGTCGGCGCCGCATTGAGCGAGCCGCCGTGCGCTTCGGCGATGGCCTGGCTTATCGCAAGGCCCAAACCCATTCCCATGGGCTTCGTGGTTGAAAAGGGTTCGAACAAGAGTTTGCGCGCCGAGGGCGAAAGCCCGGGTCCGGTATCGGCAATCCGGAACAGTATCCGGCCGCCTTCCGCGGTCCGGGCCGATACGGTGACGCCTTTTTCGCCATTTGGCAGATTCGCGATCGCCTCGAACGCATTTGCGATCAGATTGCGCAGCACCAACTCTATTTGCAGACGATCCGCCAGCAGCACCGCTGTGCCCGCATCGGTCTCGACACGGAAATTCGCCTCGCAGGACTGGTTCAGCTTGTTGCCGATTCGTCGCGCCGTTTCAAGCAGACTTTCCACCGTCACCTGTTCCAGGCGCGTGGTCCCGCTGCGGAAAAAATCCCGGAGGCGCCCCACTACCTCGGCGGCGCGCTTTGACTCTCCGAGCATCTTTTCAATCGTGGCGTTGAGCTCGGCATAAGGAACCCTGCCTTCGCCCCGCTCGAGAAACAACTGGCAGGCCCTGCCGTAGTTGCTCAGTGCGGCAAGCGGTTGATTGATTTCGTGCGCGATGGCGCCTGCCATCTCGCCCGCCGCAGCGAGTCGCAGCGACGCCTTGAGGCCCTCGGTCGCGCGCTCGCGCTCGTCGACCATGACGCCGAGAAACAAGCCGGTAAGCGACAGCGCGGCCACCAAGGCCTGCAATTCCACCAGCGCCAGAGAGTGCATGGGTTCGCCTTGTGCACCCAGCACCACGCCAACCTGAACGACACCCGAGGCCAGCGCAGCGCCGATAAATCCGCCCCGCAACGCGATCCAGATCAGCGGCAGGAACAGGAGATAGAAATACTTCGATGGATCACCGCCCGCGCCTTTGAAGACGAAATACACCGTAGCCACCATGACCGCGAACTGTAAGGCGGTTTCCGGTCTGCGCCAGGAATTGCGCAGGCGGTCGCGCGCGACGTTGTCCGCCGCAAGCAGGAGCAGGGGCGCCGTAATCAGCACCCCTACCGCGTCCCCCAGCCAAAACCGAAACACCGCCGCGCCAAACAATTCGCCGAGAAGAAAGCCATTCGTCCACAAAAGCGCCACGTAGAGCGCCCCGACGATCGCGGTTCCGATCGTTGTAACGGCGATGAAAATCCACAGCTGCCGCGTATTGCTCAGCCTTGAGTCGGATTTGAGGAAATAGCGGAGGGTCCCGGCAATGGCGGCGTAGCCGCCTGCCAGTACCAACGAAGTCAGCGCCGTGAACACCAGTCCTCCCGGCGCCCCGCGAATGACGAAGTCGGCAACGATGATGGTGCCGAAAACAATCGGGGCGTAGCCCAACCCACCGAGCATCATCCAGACGATGCTGAGCGCAGGCTGAGGATTCCAGGGGGTGATGTTGAACGGACCAAGCGGGTAGATATAGCTGGCCCAGTCGAGCGCGACATAGCACGCGGCGAACAGCACCGCGTCGCCTATATGCGCGGCGATCGAACGGCGCGGTCCGAGCATAGGAAGATCAGGCAGCATCAATACAAGTCGCATCGTTCGATCGAGGATTGCTCATGATGGGACCAGAACCGCGCGCTGGCAAGTAAGTGAAATTGCTTACGTCAAGATGCGAATGTCCACAGAGCGGCTCGGACTCTAGTATCGGTGCTCCTGGCTAACTTTCAACGAGGCGGAACTCATGCAACCGATATTCGCTGTCACCTGGATCGAATTGACGGGGGCCACGCTGTTCGGCCTGGCCATTGTGCACACCTTTTCGACCAAGTACTTCGAGCACCTGGCGCATACCCGACCCGGCCACGCGGGGCTGTGGCATCTGCTCGGCGAAGTGGAAACGGTCTTTGGATTCTGGTCTTTTGTGCTGCTGATTTTCATGGCCACGGCCCTTGGCTGGGGCGCTGCGTCCGATTATCTCGACAAGAGCCGCTTTGTCGAGCCCATGTTCGTTTTCGTCATCATGGTGATTTCGGCGAGCAGGCCGGTCCTGCAAGTAGTATCCGATGCGGTAAGAAAGCTGGCGCTGGTGGTCCCGCTTCCGGCGGCAGTGGCGTACTATTTTCTTGCACTGTCCGCGGTGCCGCTGCTTGGCTCGATCGTCACGGAACCGGCTGCGATGACCTTGGCGGCGCTGATGCTGCGCGACGTGATATTTTCGCGCCAGGCCTCGAACAGACTGAAATACCTGACCTTGGGCGTGCTCTTCGTAAACGTGTCGATCGGCGGCACGCTCACCAATTTCGCCGCTCCGCCGATACTGATGGTTGCCGCGAAATGGGGATGGGGCACGGGGGCCGTATTCTCAATGTTCGGCTGGAAAGCGATTATCGCGGTAGTCACCAACGCCCTGGTCCTGACCTTGCTTTTCAAGAAGGAGCTTGCGAAAAAGGCCAAGGCCGATGTAAAGAGAACGGCGGCGCGGGCACCTACAGCGTTCGTCGCGGTCAATCTTGCGATCCTGGCCGGAGTCGTTGCAACCAGTCATCACCCGGAGATGTTCGTAGGGCTGTTTCTGCTGTTTCTCGGTCTGTCCGAAGCGTACAAGAGGCATCACGACGGCCTGATGCTGCGCGAAGGACTCATGGTGGCGTTTTTTCTGGCTGGTTTGGTGGTGTTGGGCGGGCAGCAGCAATGGTGGCTGCAGGCCGTCTTGTCCAGCCTCAGCGAAACGACTCTGTATTACGGCGCCACTGCGCTCACGGCGATCACCGACAACGCTGCGCTTACCTATTTGGGCTCCCTCGTCAGCGGCGTATCCGACGAATTCAAGTACGCGTTGGTTGCCGGTGCCGTTACCGGCGGCGGACTCACGGTGATTGCCAACGCTCCCAATCCCGCAGGCTTCGCCATCCTGAAGAATTCATTCGATGAACAATCGATCAACCCGTTAGGGCTTTTCCTTGCTGCGCTGCCGCCGACGCTGGTTGCGGTGTTCTGCTTCCGTGCGGTCCCGCAATCGGCACTCGAAATGTTCGATTATCGGTCGTGGACGCAGTGGCTCCAGTCCCTTGACCGCGCGTTCCTGTTCCTCCTGATCCTGCCGTTTGTGGTTGCGGTCGTGGGACTATGGAGCGATCTCTCACGGGCAAGAAAAGACAGGCCTGCGAGCCATGGCTGAGCTGCAATACGCGGTCCGCAACTTAGCCATCCGTACGCCAGGCACATAGCCTGGGGAGCATCGCTGCTTCATCCCGCGACCGCAGCATAGTAAAGCCGGACCTTCAGCACGATCAGCATTACCTCGACCAGCAGCACAAGAAAGAATGAGAGTAACGCGATGTGCTGGTCGACAATGAAGCGCGGCGCAAGCCAGCGCGTCGCCTTCATGATGGGCGCGGTGACGGTCTTCAGCATCGAATAGACGATGTTTCCCTCGCGCCGCGAACCAGAAATTACATACAGCGCCGCCTGACCGAGGAGCGCCATCAGCGCTACTTCGTTAAGCCCCTTCAGGATGACCACCAGCTGGTACATCGCTAGGATCCTGTAGCCGTGCCCGCGGCGGTGGCGGTCGGCGCCTCCGACGCGCCGGGTATTGCCGTGGCGCGGACCAGGTGCTGCGTCGTCTTCGGGTCGAACCGGTTCAGATGCGCAATGACCTCGTCCAGCTTGTCGCGGCGGTTCAGCGCGTGATAGACCATGCCCAGCTCGTACCACGCGAGGCTGTTCATCGGTTGCAGGCTGGTTGCTTCGCCCAGCGCCGCCGCCGACTCCTCGTACCGCCCCAGCGTCCCCAGCGCAACGCCCAGGCCGTACCAGGCGCGATCGATCTTGGGATTGAGACGAACCGCTTCCTTGAACGCCGCGATAGCCTGCTCGTGGTTTTCCTGCAGGTGATAGACGTAGCCCAGATCGAACAGCAGCACCGCATCATTCGGCCGGGCTTTCAACGCCTGTTTGAACTGCTCGACTGCAAGCGGGTAGCGACCGAGCGTCGCATACAGAAAACCCAGCGAGCCGGCGGCGCGCGCATAGGACGGATCGATACGCAGAGCCGTGTGCAACTCGTCTATCGCCCGGTCATAGCGCTTGAACAGCGCCAGCACGCGCGAATACTGGTAGTGCCACCAAGGATTAGGTTTCATGCGCGCACATGTTAGCAGAATGAGAAGAGGCCAAGAGCAGCATAACCGGTCCCGGCCCGGGCAAGAAAGACAAAGCCCGCTTGCGCGGGCTTTGTTTGCAGCGATGCGACGAATTACGCCGCTTGCGTATCGATGTCGCCGCGCAGGTGCGGGTAACGCACGTGGTCTACCAGCTGCTGCACCTCTTTCGAAGGCTCCGGCGTGAGCAGGCTGACCACGAAGTTGACGGCGAGGCCGAGCGGCAGGCCAAACACGCCGGCCGAGATCGGGTTCATGTTGAACCACTGGTTTGCCGGGACACCGCCGAAGAACGGGTAGGTCGTCACCATGTAATACATGCAGATGCCCAGCCCCGCGACCATGCCGCAGATGGCGCCCCACTTGTTGGCGCGCCGCCAGAACACGCCCAGCACCAGCGCCGGAAAGAAGGACGAGGCTGCCAGCGAGAACGCCGCACCGACCAGGAACAGGATGTCGCCCGGTTTCATCGCCGTAACGGTGGCGGCAAGAATCGCGACCACCAGCAGCAGGGCTTTCGACACCATGACGCGGCGAGCCGTCGTCGCAGTCGGGTCGATCATCTTGTAGTAGAGGTCGTGCGACAGCGCATTGGCGATGGTCAGCAGCAGGCCGTCGGCGGTCGACAGCGCCGCGGCCAGGCCGCCCGCCGCAACCAGGCCTGAGACCACGTAGGGCAGGCCCGCGATCTCTGGCGTCGCCAGCACGATGATGTCGGTGCCGAGTACGATCTCCGCCAGTTGCACGATGCCGTCCTTGTTCCAGTCCGTGATTGATAACAACGATGGATCAACGGCCGCCCAACTCGCCGCCCATCTTGGCAGGTCAGCAAAACTGCTGCCGACCAGGAAATGGTAGACGTCATACTTGGCCAGCACCGCGAGCGAGGGCGCGGTGAAGTACAGCAGGAAAATGAAGAACAGGGACCAGAACACCGATTGGCGCGCCTGCCTCACGCTGGGCGTGGTGTAGTAGCGCATCAGGATGTGCGGCAGTGCCGCCGTGCCGAACATCATGCAGAACACGATGCCGAGGAAGTTGTTGCGCGCGATGTTCTGCGCCGCCTCGTCCTTGCCCGGGTAGGGCTGTGCGTGAGGACGCGGGGGCGCTGCGCGCGCGGCGAGGCCCTTGTCCTTGTTCCATTGCGCCTTGGCGGCGGCTTCATCCTTGGGGTAGGACGCGAGGGCCTTTTCGGCAGCAGCAAGCTGCGCGGGCGGCGCGTTTTCCGCTTTTGCCTTGGCCAAGGCCTGCTCGGCGTCGGCCTTGCCTTTGGCGTAAGCCGCCGCGGGATTCTTCAGATTCGCGTTGGCTGCGTCGGCGCGCGCCTTGAAGATGTTGCGGACTTCGATCTCCTTCGGATCGGCGGTCAGCACTTTTTCGCGCTCGGTCACTTTCTGCAGCACCTGGCCGTAGGCGATCTGCGGAATCGGATTGCCGGTATGTTTCAACGACAGCCATACCACCGGGGTCATGTAGGCGATGATCAGAATGATGTACTGCGCAACCTGCGTCCAGGTCACCGCGCGCATGCCGCCCAGGAACGAACACACCAGGATGCCGCTGAGGCCGACGAACACGCCGACGCCGAACTCAAGCCCGGTCATGCGGCTGGTGATCAGGCCGACGCCGTAGATCTGCGCCACCACGTAGGTGAACGAGCACAGGATTGCCGCGAAGATGCCGATCGAGCGGATGATGTTGCCGCCGTAACGCTCGCCGAGGAAGTCGGGAATCGTGAACTGGCCGAACTTCCTGAGGTAGGGCGCGAGGAACAGCGCCACCAGCACATAGCCGCCGGTCCAGCCCGTCACGAACGCGAGGCCGTCGAAGCCGGCGAGATACAGGGTGCCGGCCATGCCGATGAAGGAGGCCGCGCTCATCCAGTCGGCGCCCGTCGCCATGCCGTTGAAGAAGGCCGGCACGCGCCGCCCGGCGACGTAGTATTCCGCCGCCACGGTGGTGCGCGTCATGATGCCGATGCCCGCGTACAGGCCGATGGTCGCGAACAGGAACCAGTAGCCGATCCACTTGCGCGACATGCCCATCTGCTCGGCGAAAGCCAGCGCAAATATGAACACCAGGAAACCGCCTGTGTACCAGGTGTAGTACTTCTGTAGCTGGGCCTTGAAATCCTTGTGCCCCATTACGGCTGCTGTTGGCTGGTTCATTCGTCTTCTCCTTCCTGCACCCCGTACTCGATGTCGAGTTTGTTCATGTAGTGCTGGTAGTACCAGATTATCAACACATAGATGGCGAGCGAACCCTGCGCGTTCATGTAAAAGCCCAGTGGAAATCCGATAAAGGTGAGACTGTTTAGTTCGCGCGAATACCAGGCTACGACGAAGGTCACGACGAACCAGATGAACAGCAGGATCGCCGTCACGACCAGGTTCTTGTGCCAGTACTCCGCATGTTTTGCGGTCAGTTCCATGAATTTCCCCTCCTACAGAGACCATTTGGAAAAAACGTTGAAATACGCCGCATGTGCCTCGGCGCCACCCCATTTGCTTCCATTTGTTATTGCTTGCCGAAACGAGGGTATCCGGGTTTCCTTACGTCAACCTTACGCGCAGGGCGTCTTTCCCATAAGCGCAGTGTGGGTTTGCTGCGCTGCCCGGCGGCCTGGCAGGAAACCGCCTTTGACGGCGAGCTCCAGCCGGCGACGCGATGTATGGCTCCTGCAAATGGCTGAGTTGGGTGCACGCACATCGGGTAGGAGGAAGGGTCACCCCTTCCGTCCTCCCACACCACCGGACGTGCGGTTCCGCATCCGGCGGTTCATTGAACACACTGGAGTCGTCGCAC
>JAJZUN010000038.1 GCA_021848555.1 Pseudomonadota bacterium
GTCATCTTTCCGTGCCACAGCGCGTATCCCATGCAGCTGCGCACGCACGCCGGTTCGAGCCCGACCTTCAGGCGGTGAACACACAGGGTGCACTTGTCCATCTTCTGTTTCTTCTCGTCAAAGACCGGTGCGCCGTACGGACAGGCTGCCGCACAGCGCTTGCAGCCGTTGCACTTCGCCTGATCGATGAGCACCGCGCCGAACTGGGGCTCCTTGCTGATTGCGTCGACGGGACATGCCTTCATGCAGGCCGGATCGGCGCAGTGATTACAGGCCGTGGAGAGGTAGCGGACCTTAGGGTTCGGATATTTCCCCTCCTCTCGAATGATCACCCTGCGTCGCCGCACGCCGATCGGGAGGTCGAATTCCTGCTTGCATGCGGCCTCGCACGCTCGACATGCGACGCAGTTGTTTTCGTTGTAATACCAGCCGATTTGGTTCGCATTCTTTTCCATGTCTGTCTCCTGCCTAGGCTTTGATCAGGCGAACGCCGATTTCCTTGTGCACGGCCATCCCCGATGCCTTTTCGGAGACGCCGGCGAGGAACACGCCGTCGGCGGTTCCCGCCGGGCACCATGCGTTGATCTGGTTCAGGGCGCCGCGCGCAATCTTGCCGAATCCCCAGTGGCCGTAGCCATGCTGTAGCGCCACAACCTCGGGATGAATGCGTTCCGTGACCTGGACAGTAGCCTTTGCCTTGCCGTAGGGCGATTCGAGCCAAATTGCGTCGCCGTCCTTGAGTCCGAGGCGCGCGGCCGCCGCGGAATTTAGCAGCAACGGGTTGTCGGACTTCATTTCCATCAGCCGCTCGTTGTTGAAGGTGCGCGAATGCGTGTGCTCGGACTGCTTGAAGTTCACGAGGTAAAACGGAAAATCGGGCGTCGGCTTGTAGACGGGCTCGACGAAATCGGGAAGCGGGTTGAGCCCCTTCTTTTCCATCTGCTCGGAATAGAATTCAATTTTTTTCGAGGGCGTGGCGAAGCCGTTCTTCTTGAATTTCTCGTATTGCGTCGCGCCACCGATGAATACGCCGCCCGGTAACGCCATCACCTCGTCCAAGGTCTTCCCGATTGGGCCGTTCTTCAGTTGATCGTTGATGTACTCCGGATACGTGTTCGGCAGACCGTTCCCGTCCTTATCCTTCAATCCCATCCTCTTGGCGAGGGCGAGGATGAATTCCTGTTCGGTCATGCCGTTGATTACTGACTTGACCGCGGGCCGTCGAATGGCTGTCGCGGGGAACGTCACCCAGTTGACGTTGACCTCCCAGCGCTCCAGGAAGTGGCTGCCCGGAATGACGATGTCGGCCAGCCGTGCCGTTTCACTCATCATCGTGTCGAAAACGACGATGTAATCGAGCTTCTTCAGCGCAGCGACGTTCTTCGCCGTGTTCGGCACTGACATCACGAAGTTCTGGAACATGAACACGCCCGCACGCAGCGGATAGGGCTGCCCGGAGAGCATCGCGTCCCTGACCTCCGTGTAGATGCCCGAAACGTGGGCGAAGGGATATTTCGTTCCGAGGCCGTCGATGCGCGCGGCTTTCGGCTTGTCCAAGTTGAAGGCGCGGCGCTTCCCGCCCATGGCCTGGCGTATCATCATGGTGCCGGGTTTGTCATACTGGCCGAGCAAGGCGCCGAGCATCGCGATCGCCCGGCCGCCGTCCGTCGCGTTCGTATGGTGCCCCGGACCGCTCCAGCTGTCGACGAGAGCCGGTTTCGTGGCGGCAAGCTCCTGCGCGACCCGCCGGATGGTCGCCGCCGGAATGGAGGTAACCTTTTCAGCCCACTCCGGGGTCTTGTCTTTGACTAACTCCGCATACTTGTCGAACCCGACCGTATAATTCTTGATGAATTCCTGGTCGTGCCAGCCGTTCTTGACGATCTCGTGGCCCAGCGCGAGCGCAAACGCGCCGTCCGTACCAGGCCGGATCGGGATCCATTCGTCCGCCTTCGCGGCCGTCTGACTGTAGAACGGATCCACGTACACCATCTTGGCTCCCTTTGCACGCCCGTCGTTCCAAATGCCGGGCAGGAGCGACCATTTCGTCGCGCCGAGCAAATTCCAGCCGAATACGAGCGCGTACTTGGTGTTGGCGAAATCGGCAAGCGGTCGATCGTCGCCCATGACAAGCTTGAATGAGGCTTTGCGGGCAACGTCGCAAAGATTGGAATGCATCGAGAAGTTCGGCGAGCCGTAGAGCAGGTTGAAGTCCGACTGCATGTCCGTGAACGATGAGTCCTCCGTGCACCAGAAGAGCGCTTCAGGGCCGTGCTGTTCCCTGATTTCCAGCAGTTTCTTCGCTACCTCGTCGAGTGCGGCTTCCCAAGAGATCGCGCGCCAGCGCCCCGAATCCCTGGGGCCGACCCGCTTCATCGGCATCTTCACCCGGTCCGGATCGTACAGCGCGACAGCGCCGGAATTCCCCTTCGGGCATATGCGTCCGCCCAATGCCTTCTTCGCCGTGTAGTCGGTCGAGATATTGGCGACACCGATTGGATTGAACTCGTTCGGTTCGATCTTGACGACCCGGCCATCGACGACGTGAACCTTGATGCCCGAAGTACCGCCGCACATTTGACAGGTCGTGTAGACCCATTCGCCTTTACCGGCCATCTTCTCCTGCGCGCTGGCTTCGCGAAACACCCCTAACTTGTCGTCCCAAAGAAGGCCGTTTGCAACGGCAGCGCCGGCCAGAACCGACGACCACTTCAAGAATGCGCGCCGAGTGAACGTCTTGCCCGTGATCTGCTCGAAAAGGCTCTGCTCTTCGCCCGATATGATTTGATCTTCGCTCATCGTCATTCTCCGTTATTGGGCAAACAATACTTTCGCGCCTTTCACGCCGCCGCTGTGGCAGCCCGCGCAAATCTGAGGGTCGACCTGTCGGCGCAATGCGGCCGCCGAGCCTTCGCGCAAGTCGACGGCCTTGTGGCAATCGGCACAATGTTTTGGTGTGTCAAGCTTCGATTCGAGGTGCAGGCGGTGATACGTCTTGACGCTCTTGTCGCGCGAGACGTCGGTCGCAATGCGAGCATGACAAGCAAGGCACTGCTTGTTGCTGTATTTTTCGGCGTGTGCATGCAGTTCGATGAGGTTTGTCGGGGCTGCCGTGCGCGCCGCTGCCGACGTCGCCAGCGCCAGGGCTACCCAGCCCGCGAACAGGCTTATCCACCTCAGAATCTTGAACACATTGTTGCCGGTCATATCGCTCTCCTTTGGGTCTTTGCGGGTATTCATGGCATGGGTACCTTACGGTCGCGACGGGCGCCGAGGTTCACATGGCCGGCGCCAGACCCGCTCGTGATGGGCTGCGGATGCGGGCAACCGATTGAACTTCGTCGCTTGCGCCTGCGTTACCGGCGGGTAACAATTGTGATCGCTTCGCTCGAATCGATCCGCCGCCGCATCGGGCGCAGCGCGAAATCGCCCCGTGCGGTGTCAGACCAAGCGGAAAATCGACCCAGACAACCACAATCAACGCGCCTCAACGGTGGATACGCAAGTTCTATCGGCGATAGCGCAAGGATCAAGCCAGCGAGCCTAAATGATTGATTGACAAGATGGCACGTGCAGGCACGGATGATGCATACATGTTCGTGGTGAGAACGAATTCGGCGCTTTCGCAAGCAATCGCTACCCGCGGGTAACGTTTCGATTCAAACGAGCGGATAATTGTTACTCCAGGGTAACGAAACCAAAACACAGATGGCTACACGCAGAGCATTCGTCGGGGCATGCGCCGCCATGGCGTTTGCACCGCTTATCGCCAAGGGGGCGCAGGGGGCGCTGCGGATCGGCATGACGCCCGCATTCCTCCACGATCAGTACGGCGTCCTTACCGACTGGCGCATGTACATGGAAGCAAAACTCAAGCGCAGGGTCGAGTTCGTGCAGCGCGACAGCTATCGGGAAACCATCGATCTGCTGCGGCTTGCGCAGCTCGATTTTGCCTGGATCTGCGATTACCCCTACCTGTATCTGAGGCGCTACGTGAATCTTCTTGCGGTGCCGCTCTACCACGACCAACCCTACTACCGCGCCTACCTCATCAGTTCGGGAAAGTATCCGCAAATTCGAAGCCTGCGGGATTTGCGCGGCAAGATCTTCGCGTACTCCGATCCCTATTCGAGCACCGGCTGTCTGGTTCCGCGCTATCAGTTGCATCTGCTGGGCGAAGATCCGAACAAGTTTTTCGCGCGTACTTTTTTCACCTATTCGCACCGCAAGGTCATCGAGGCGGTGGGCGACGGGCTTGCGCATGCCGGCTCGGTCGATAGCATCGTCTGGGATGCCTTGGACAACATTACGCCCAAGCTCACGCTACGCGTGTGGCTGGTCGACCAGTCGCCGGAGTACGGGGCCCCGCCTCTGGTTGCGCACCGCGCCGTGCCGCGGGAAGACGTCAACGCGGTGAGAGAGATGCTGCTCATGATGCGCTACGATCCGCAGGGCAAAGCGCTGCTGAAGCGACTGCAGACCGATGGATTCGACGCAGGGAATCCGAAGCTCTACGACAGCGTTGCGCGGATGATGCGCACCCTCGGCGAATACTAGGATTCGGCGGCGATGCGGCCTCTGCGTATGCTGTTCAATCTGAGTTTTCGCTATAAGGCACCTCTGTGGGGCAGCCTTCTGATCGTCTGCACTGCGGCGATCATGGCGGGTACGCTGTTGTTTCGCGCATACGACGATCTCAAGAGCGATCTGCTGCGTAACGCCGAGAGCCAGGGGCGAACCTTGGCGAACTCGCTGTTCCCGGCGATCCTGCATGACCAGGTGTGGCGATCATATGAAATACTGAAATCACCGTTGAGCGGCGCTAAGGCGGCGGCGCGCGGGCAACTGCAGTCGCTGCTGATACTAGACGGGCAACAGAGGATATATGCGGCAACCACGCCCGACGCGCTGCCCATGCTCGCGGATTTCGCCAAGCTCTCCCCGGAATTCGCCGGCGTCGCCAAAGGCATCGCCGGCCCGGACAACGATACAAGGGTATTCGAGCCCGGCGGTTCGGCGCACCTATTCGTCGCGACACCCATCGGAGACGGAGAGGCGCGAGTTGGTACCCTGGTCCAGATCTATTCCAAGAACGGACTGCGAACCCGTTTTCTCGATAGTGCCCTGCACGCAGTCCTCGCGACCGGCATCGTATTGGCGGTGCTGCTGCCGCTCGCCTGGTATTGGGGGCAGCGTACGGCGATTCCGCTGATACGCTTGACCGAGCGCATGGAAGAACTGGGCCGACATCTGCCGGACAGCATTTCGCCCGAACTCTACGACTACGAGGATGAATTGGGCCGCCTGTTCCTTGCGTACAATCGGACGCTGCAACAGATGCGCGAAAAGGCCTCGATCGAGCGGGAGATGGTTCATTCCGAGCGGCTGGCGGCGATAGGGCGGCTCGCCGCCGGAGTCGCGCACGAGATCAACAACCCGTTGCTCGGCATGCTGACTGCGCTCAATACCCTGCGCCGCCATGGCGAGCCGGATGCGCGCACCGCGAAAACCTTGTCGCTGCTGGAGCGAGGACTCGCCCAGATCAAGCAGACGGTAGCCGCTCTGTTGGTCGAGGCCAGAGCAAAGAGCAGGGATATCGCGCCGGGCGACATCGACGATCTGCGTACGCTGATCTCGCCCCGGGCGCGGGACAAGAGCGTGGCCGTCGCCTGGTCGGTAGAATTGACGGGGCCCGTGCCCGTGCCTGCGACGCATGCGCGGCAGGTGCTGATCAACCTGCTATTGAACGCGGTGCAGGCGTCCGACGAGGGCGGCGAGGTCGCGGTCTCGATCGCGGCGTCCGCAAGCGCGCTCTGCATCGAGGTGCGCAACGGCGGCAAGGTGCTTTCCGAAGCGCAGAAGAAATGCTTGTTCGAACCTTTCGTGAATGCCGGTGAATCGGGTCACGGCCTCGGACTTTGGGTGTGTTATCAGATCGTCAGCCAACTCGGCGGCAGTATCGCCGTGGAGAGCAACGCGAACGATGGCCCCGGGCTGACCCAATTCAGCGTGCGCTTGCCGATGGAGATTGCCCGTGCGGCCGACTGAAAAGCTGCGCCTGTGCCTTATCGAGGACGACGAGGTCGTCGGCGAGGCCTTGATCGACCGATTTGAGCTCGAAGGATTCGAATGCGTTTGGAAGCGCACCGGCCGCGAAGCCATGATTCTATTTCAGCATCGCCGCTTCGACATCGTCATCAGCGACATCAAGCTGCCCGACATGACGGGGGAAGCGCTCTACGTGAAGCTTCTGCATGAACACCAGCGGCTGCCGCGTTACATATTCATTACCGGCTATGGCGAGATTGACCAGGCCGTGCGGCTGCTCAAACTCGGCGCTGACGACTACATCACAAAACCCTTCGACATTGAAATCTTGCTGGCCAAAATCGGCGAGCTGAAGCTGGCAACGGCATCGGCGGGACGCGAGACGACGCTCGGCATATCCCACGCCATGCGCTCGTTGCAGGGCACGCTCGAGAAGCTTGGCGAGTTCAGCAGCAATGTGCTGATCACCGGAGAGTCCGGTGTCGGCAAGGAAGTTGTGGCAAAGATGCTCCACCAGCGCCAGGAGAAGGCCGGAGCGCGCCCTTTCATTGCGGTCAATTGCGGCGCCTTGAGCGAAAACTTGTTGGAAGCGGAGCTATTCGGACACGAAAAAGGTGCCTTCACCGGCGCGGCTAGCCTGCACAAGGGTGTGTTCGAGCGGGCACATGGCGGGACCTTGTTTCTAGATGAAATCGGCGATATGCCGCTGCGAATGCAAGTCAGATTGCTGCGCGTGATCCAGGACCGATACGTTACGCGAGTCGGAGGCGAGACGCAGATGCCGGTGGAGATACGCCTTATCTGCGCAACTAGAAATGATCTTAAGAAGATGGTCGAGTCCGGCGAATTCCGCGAAGATCTTTACTATCGCATCAACGTTGTTCATTTGCGTGTGCCCCCGCTGCGCGAGAGAAAGGAGGACATTCTCTGGCTCGCGCGACGCTTTCTTGATGAGCAGTCGACCTGGCGGGGCGGCGCACCTAGATCCCTATCAACCCGCGCTGAACGTGTCTTGCTCGACCATCCTTGGCCCGGCAATGTGCGCGAGCTAAAGCATGCGATCGAGAGGGCGTGCCTGCTCAATCCAGACGGCGTCCTGCAGCCGGAATCACTATTTGACGAGATACCGGCCGGGACGCAATCCGCCGACGAAACGCTGACTGATCACCTCAGAACTTACGAACGCGAACACATCGTTCGCGTACTTGTAAGCCATAACTGGCACCTCACGCGAGCAGCGGCCACTCTCGGCATCAGTCGCAAGAATCTGTGGGAAAGAATGAAGCGACTAGATATTCATGAAAGTGCCGAAAAGTGAGATAGACATGGGGCTGAGTGAACATGGCGCGGTCGCCCGAAACGTCGCCCTGGTGGTCCAAGACGTCGCGGACACCTTGCATGGCAACTGATCCGGCCCCTGCGTTGCTTGCGGACCGCTTTGGCCGGCGCATCGATTACTTGCGCATTTCGGTGACGGATCGGTGCGATCTGCGCTGCAGCTATTGCATGCCCAAAGGCTTTTGTGGCTTCGAGGAGCCGGCGAACTGGCTCGACTTCGACGAGATCGAACGCCTGATGGCGGTGTTCGGAAGGTTTGGAGTTCGCCGGGTAAGGATTACCGGAGGCGAGCCCCTGCTGCGTCGTGATCTAGCGCAACTGGTCGCACGACTGCACCGCCTCAGGGATATCGACGATATCTCCTTGAGCACCAATGCGACCCAACTCGATAGATACGCGATTGAGCTGAAAGCGGCTGGTTTGTCGCGCATCAACGTGAGTCTGGATTCGCTGCGGCGCGAGCGCATCGAGCGCATAACCGGGCGTGACTGCTACGACCGGATCAATTCCGGGCTGATGGCAGGCAAGCTTGCCGGTCTGGCTCCGATCAAGATCAACATGGTGGTCATGCGCGGCGTCAACGACGATGAAATCGACGACATGGCGGCATTTTGCATGGAACATGGATTTATCCTGCGCCTGATCGAGACCATGCCGATGGGAGAGACCGGCCGCAGTGTCCAGTATCTGGACCTGCAGCCAGTGCGCGAGCGCCTGCTGAGGCGATTCGATCTGGTCGATGCACTGATCGCTGGAGGCGGGCCCGCGCGGTACCTGCGCTCGAGCGACGGTCGGTTCAGCGTCGGTTTCATCACGCCACTCTCGCAGCATTTTTGCGAAACCTGCAATCGTGTCCGACTCGGCGTCGACGGCACTCTGTACATGTGTCTGGGGCAGGACGAAAAGCGGGATTTGGGCTCGCTCCTTCGCTCGGGAGCGACGGACGATCAAATCGCATCGGCCATACGCACTGCCATCGAACTGAAGCCGGAACGGCATGAGTTTCGCGAACTGCCTGGCAAAATCATTCGGGTAATGAGCGCAACCGGCGGATAGACGAGGACCATAGACGCATTGCCTGCGATGGCACGCCATGTGCGACCCAGTGAGCAGTGTTACGCGAAATCCCACATCACTTCTTTTTGAACGCTGCTTTCATGGCGGTCGCCGCGCTTTCGATCTGTGCGTCCGGCTCACCGCTTTCGGGGACCGACTTCAACGTCTTCACCGTCGCCAGGGTTTCATAGGGTTGCGGGCGGCCACTGAAGCCGAGGCGCCGACCTCTGTTCAGCGGCCAATTCGGCTGCTCGTGTCCACTTCGAAAGTGTCGGCGTATACGCGCCAGTCCTTTTCCACCAGATCGGAACAGTGTTCGGCTGCCGCAAGGAGCGGGTGCAACCATTTTTCCTGTCGGCCGAAATCAATCAGTTCGTCGATTGTCGCCGAGCCGTCGCGGCCGCCGCTGCGCAGCTGTCCCCAGGCGACAATTTCCCCCATTACTCTCATCACGCCTTCCAGCCGGTGCAACTTCCCGTTCCAATGCTCGAAGGCCACGCGGTCCTCACTCGGTTGCAGGCCGCGCAGTACGTATGAGGTCTTGCCCAGCGTTACCGGTTGCAGGAATGCCATCGAGACGGCCTGCATGCGCCGCTGAATGGCCTCGATGCGGCACGCCTCGTTTGGCCAGCCGGGTTGCTTGAGCGTCAGATGCGAAGCAAGGCAGGAGGGCAAGGCCTGCTTGAGATCGAGCAGATAGTTGGCATCGGGTGAACCCTTGCCTTCGACCAGTATGACAAAGCGATCCACACCGAGACTGCCGGTCCCGGCTATGCGCCTTGCCACGTCGATGACCTCATAAAAGGACGGGTTGGGCTGCTTCTGAGCGAAGCGCCGCATGAACGCGGTCACCCGTTCGCGCTGTTTATCCGACGCGGGCAGCGCCTTCTTGCCGTCGACTCGCAGGCGGCGTGCCTTCGCATGGCGTATCGTGCGCGTATCCAGATACTCCGGACGAGCCCTGTTCCTCAATCCGTCCAGCAGCTCGCGCACCAGGCCGTCGGCCGTCTCGCGTTCGACCCAGCGCGCCTTGCCCTGCACGAGGGCGCTGCGATAAGCATCCAGAAATCCGCGGCAGAGCTTGATTGCATCGCGGCGGGGAACCGCGATGTTACGAGTTCCGACGAGAATACTTGCGAGAAAGCGCACCAAGTCCCAAGTGCAGGGCGCCAGGGCGGCCTCGTCAAAATCGTTCATGTCGAAGAAGACGAGGCGATTATCGCCCTTATAGCTGCCGAAATTCTGGAAGTGCAGATCCCCGCACACCCAGGTCACCGGCGCCTGCCGAAAAACAGGCTCGCGCGGGAGTGTCTCATAGAACAAATGGCAAGTGCCGCGCAAAAATGCGAACGCATTTTGCCGCATGAGCTTGTACTTCAGCGCAAGTCGATCCGGATCCCGTCCTTGGTTGAACTGCCGAATACGTCCGATGACATCCAGCATTGCCATGGGTATCTGCACCGCGCAGGTCTGTTGAACGACAAGGGTACATGATCAGGCAGCCCAGGAGGCGAAGAAGACGCGCGTCCGCCGGGGTCCCGGTGCTCTGAGGAATTTCAAAAGAAAAAGCCGGTGGCGTTTTTGATACGCCACCGGCCTAAAGTCGGGATTCCAAAGGAGGAGGAGGAGAAACCCCGCAGATCAATCATATTGGAAAAATGGTGCGGTGCAATAGCATTTTGTGATTGACCTCATCAGCGGCACGGTTTTTTGGGTGCGTTTCGCGCGTCGAGTCAACTAACAGAACACGTGGACAACTCCCGCAATGCGCTTGATGCAAAGCTGACGCCTGTAATTCTTGGTCTTTACCCGCCGGACCTGGCTCGTACCGCCGTGCTGGCGGAAGGTCGTGGCGGACATCAACGTTTCTGACTCGATGGGTCGCCGGGTAGGGTCGGGCTGTTGGTGAGGCCGATGGACACCGAGCAGCCGCCCAGGACGGCTGCGGCAAGGACGACAGCGAAGAAACGGGCGAATAGACGACGTTTCACGGCTTCAGCGTATCACGATTTGCGCGCGACTAGACCCATCGCGCGCAGGCGCCGACATACGCATCAGCCAGAAAATCTGCTAGGATGCGCATCGCTAGACTTGCGTTGCGGCAATCCCGTGCGCAAGACGGCACCCTCCGGACGACGCGGGCTACCCGCCTGGCGTCGGGCCGGTTCCAGCGACCAGGCGCGCGACACAATCGAGCGCAGGAGTGAAGCGATGAGCTATTTCCCCAGCCGCCGCAAGGACGGCGCACAGCCCCAAGCGCAGCATTCGCCCCGGGGGCTGTCATGACGCAGCACGAACCGCTACGTTTGCATGTGCCTGAGCCCACCGGGCGACCTGGCCGCCACACCGATTTTTCCTATTTGCATCTGTCGCCGGCCGGCGAGGTGCGGCGACCGCCGGTCGACACCCAGCCCGCCGACACCAACGACCTCGCCTACGAGCTGGTGCGCGTGCTCGACGACGCCGGCCGCGCCGTCGGCCCCTGGGCGGCGCCTGTCGATCCGCAGCTGCTGCGCCGCGGCCTGCGCGCGATGATGAAGACGCGCATATTCGACGCGCGCATGCTGATCGCGCAGCGGCAGAAGAAAATGTCTTTCTATATGCAGTGCCTGGGCGAGGAGGCGATTGCGGTCGCGCATGCGCTCGCGCTGGCGAGCGGCGACATGTGTTTTCCGACCTACCGCCAGCAGGGCCTGCTGCTCGCGCGCGAGGACGTGGACATGGTCGAGATGATCTGCCAGCTGCTGTCGAATGAGCGCGACCCGATGAAGGGGCGGCAGCTGCCGGTGATGTATTCGTACAAGCGCGCCGGCTTTTTCAGCATCAGCGGCAATCTGGCGACCCAGTTCATCCAGGCGGTGGGCTGGGCCATGGCCGCGGCGATCAAGGGCGACACCCGCATCGCCTCGGCCTGGATCGGCGACGGCGCGACGGCCGAGGCCGACTTTCATACCGCGCTGACGTTCGCGCATGTGTATCGCGCGCCAGTCATCCTCAACGTGGTCAACAACCAGTGGGCGATCTCGACGTTCCAAGCCATCGCCGGCGGCGAGGGCACGACGTTCGCGGCGCGCGGTGTGGGCTGCGGCATCGCCTCGCTGCGCGTCGACGGCAACGATTTCCTCGCGGTGCACGCGGCCTCGCGCTGGGCCGCGGAGCGCGCGCGCAGCAACCTCGGACCGACACTGATCGAATGGGTGACCTACCGCGCCGGTCCGCATTCCACCTCGGACGATCCGTCCAAGTATCGGCCGGCAGACGATTGGGAGCATTTCCCGCTGGGCGATCCGATCGCACGGCTCAAACAGCATCTGATCGCGATCGGCGCCTGGTCCGACGAGCAGCACGAAATCGCGCAGAAGGAGTTGGAAGCGCAGGTGGCCGCGGCGCAGAAGGAAGCCGAGAGCTACGGCACGCTCGCCGACGGCCACCTGCGCAGCGCCGCCGAGATGTTCGAGGATGTGTACAAGGACATGCCCGAGCATCTGCGCCGCCAGCGCCAGCAGCTGGGGATCTGACCATGGACATGAGACACCAATTGGAGGAG
>JAJZUN010000039.1 GCA_021848555.1 Pseudomonadota bacterium
GCGAGGCGCGCCGCTTCGAACGGGCCTTCGCTGTAGATGCCGTTGACGATGGGCAGGCGCTTGCCGATTTCATCCTGGGTGATGGCGAGCACGCGAACCTGCTCGTCGAAGCTGCAGGAAGCCACTTCCGACGCATGCGCGTTGATGGTAATGGCGCAGAGGCCTTCGACGGCAGCGATGTCGCGCAGGTGCGAGCGGAAGGACGCCTCGTCGATGGAAAGGTCTTCGTTGAACGGCAGCAGCGCGGCGGGGATCACGCCGTGCGGAATATAGTTTTTGTGTCTGGGCATGGTCTGGTCCTTGGTGGCTTGCGCGGCTAGTGCGCCGCGCCTGAATAATCCTGGGGCACGCGGCACTCGGCCACGCGCACGCTGCGCATGGGCGCCGGCGTGTTGCGGCTGCGGCCGACGAAGCGCGGCACGCCGTCGGTGACGACCGCGGCCACGGCCGGGATGTCGCCGTTGCGCAGGGCGTCGAGGGCGTTGTCCTTCGAGCCGCCGACGCAGGCGTCGAGCAGCACCACGTCGGCATCGCAGCCCGGCTGGATGAAGCCCGAGTTCAGCCGGTACACGCGCGCATTGTTCCCGGTCGCCGCGGCGATCGCCCATTCGACCGGCATGTCGGTGAGGCTGGCCAGATGGCCGATGGTGTAGAGCATGCCCAGCGGCATGATGCCGCTGCCGGTGGGCGTGTCGGTGGCGATCAGGAAACGGTCGAACGCGCCGGCCTTGCGCACCAGGTCGCCGAGCAGCAGCGTGGTGCGCAGATTGCCCGCGGTGCACACCTGCAGGGCGATCGCGCTTTCGTTGACGATGCGCGGGAAATCGCGGTCGGGCATGGCCACCGGGCCGCCGTTGACGTGAAACGACACGTCGGGCTGGATCGCGAGCAGGTGGTCGGCCCAGATGCCGGAGGAGCCGGGGATGGACGAGCCGCCGGTGTGCACCATGGTCACCATGCCGTGCTTTTTCGCCCACGCGATCATGGGGCCGTAGTCATAGGGCGTCTTGACCGAGCCGAAGCCGGCTTTCGCCAGCCACACGCCCTTGGCCGCGATCTCCGCGAAGTCGGCTTCGGTGAGGCCGGGCTCCAGGATGATGGAGCCGCCCCAGACGCGCATGCCGCCGGGGCGGTAGTGCTCGAAACATTTCATCGCCGCGACCGCGAGCGCCTTCACCCCTTCCGGATCCTTGGGGCGTCCCGGGACGTGGACCTCGGAGGCGCTGATCGCCGTGGTCACGCCGCCGTGCACATAGCTCTCCAGAAACCCCACGGTTTTTTGCCGCGGCGTGTAGTCGCCGAAGGTGTTGTGCACTTGCGAGTCGATCAGGCCCGGAATGGCGGTGGCGCCGTCGGCGTCGATCACGACATCGCAAGCGGCCAGCGCCGCCGCCGACAGCGAACCGACTTCGACGATGCGGCCGGCTTCCATCAGGATGGCGTCGCCGCTGGCGTAGGGATCGCGCCAGCCGCCTGAGAGTATGGGCCCGAGATTGACGATGGCTGTCTTCATCGGTCAGACCAGGCCGTTCTCGCCTTTGAGCTTGTCGTAGGCGAGGCCGCCGACGCGCGCGTTCAGCCGCCCGCGGTTGGCGAGGCACAGGATGACGGCGATTTCATCGGGCATGGGCGCATCGGGCAGCACCAGGGTCATGCCGTCGTAGTGGGAGCGCACATAGAGCGCGTCCTTGCAGCTCATCGGGATGTCGATAGCCGTGCCGGCCATGGCGACCTTGGTCATGGACGAGATCCAGGCCTTGCCGCCGCCCAGCGCCTCGCGCAGCGGCTCGGCGAACACGGTCGTGAGCAGGGCATTGGCGTGTTCCTGCTCGCCCGAGATTCCGACCAGCGCCGCCTTGCCCAGGCTTTGCGCGGAGTAGGGCGCCAGCGCCGCCTTCGCCATGGCGGCGAGCTCTCGGCCGACAGCAGCGCTCGCCGCTATCAGCGGGTTCAGGTTTTTCACATAGCGCCCCGCGTACGGGTTCTCCACCACCAGCACCGCCGCCACCTTGCGCAGCGGGGTATCCGCGGTCTTGCCCGCCTCGGACAGCCGGTTTTCGACGAAAACAAAACTGCGCCTGATCTTGAGTTTCATGGTTTTCCCTGCCTGTTTGGTCGACTTTGACTATTTTGACATGGAACGGCAAAATCAACCGTCCCGTCTGGCGCTGTCAGGCGCCCCACCTTGGCTTAAGGAAATCTCCGCGTGTCCAATCCCGAACTCGTCGTTGCCCCGCTCACGCCCTTCACCAGCGATCTGAAGATAGACGCGGCCGCGCTGCAGCGGGAAATCGACTATGTGATCACCGAATGCGGCGCCACCATGGTCGCCGCCGCCGGCGTCGAGGCGCAGGAATACACCTATCTCGGCCTGGCCGAGCGCAAGGATCTGATCCGACAGACGCTGGAATTCGTTGCCGGACGCTGTCCGGTGATGGTCGGCATTTCCCACCCGTCGTTCAGGACAGCGATTGAACTCGCGCAGTTCGCGCACGGCCTCGGCGCGCACGCGGTGCAGATGCTGGCGCCGTTGCGGCCTTTCGGCGGACCGCCCAACGAGCGCGATCTGGTGGCGTATTTTGAAGCAGTGGCACGCGAGTCGCCGCTGCCGATGACGCTCTATCTGAATTCCGGTCCGGGCGCGGACGTGTCGGTTGCGGCCACCATCGCCATCGCCAGCATCGACAAGGTGCGCTATATCAAGGAAAGCTCGCGCGACCTCGCCCGGGTTTCGCGCCTGATCGTCGAAATCGACCACGCCGGACACGCGCGCTACTTCACCACGGTGCAGATGCTGCTCGCCACCCTGGAACTGGGAGGCTCGGGGGCGACCATGCCGCCGCCGGCCGCAGAAATCGCGCGCCAGGTCATAGCCGCCTTCGTCGCCGGCGACTACCGGCGCGCGGCCGAGATCCAGTTGCAGTTCGCCCTGTTTCCATCGAAATGGATGCACCGCGGCCTGACGGCGACGATGAAGACCGCCATGGGCCTGATCGGGCTGCCGGTGGGCGGCCTCTACCCGCCTTATGTGTCGCTCGATGCCGGCGAAACCGCGGCGCTGGCCGATTATCTCAAGACCACGGTACTGGCGAAAAGGCTGAGGCAACATGCTGAACATTAAACGGCTGGACATCGATGAGGCGCAGATCCTGATCGAGGGCGCGGCGGCCAAGGCGCGAGAAATCGGGATTGCGATGTGCATTGCGGTCACGGACGAATCCGGCCATTTGCTGCGCTTCGAGCGCATGAACGGGGGCAAGATCAGCAGCATTGCCATCGCCATCGACAAGGCGGCCACCGGCGCCGTCGCGCGCAACGGGACGCATGTGTACAACCAGTTGTGCGTGCCCGGCAGTCCGACTTTCGGCATACACATCACCAACGGCGGCCACTTCAGCATCATCGGCGGCGGCCTGCCGGTATTCGTCGGCGGCGAAATCGTCGGCGGCATAGGCGTGAGCTCCGGAACGGCCGAGCAGGACCGCATTTGCGCCGAAGCGGCGATCCAGCATTTCTGCGCGACGACCGGCAGCAAAGCCTGAGATTCCCCGGATATTGCCGGGGGACGGCAGCCTGGGCAGCGCCGTCCTCGGGCGTCGCTGGCCGGCGCGCGGCTTGCCGCGAGCTTGCTTGACCGGACATTTGATTTAATGCAGTATTGCTCGCGTTGAAAAAAATCGGCAAAGCCGCAACCCAAACTGCGGCTGAAACGATCATCCCCATACAGCAACGAGGAGAAGAAACCATGCGTGGTCTGAGCAAACTGGCGGCGGCAGTTGTCGCAGCATTCGCGGTAGCACCGGTCACTGGGTTGGCGCAGGACGCGGCCCCGGTAAAGATCGGGATAGTCACCTTCCTGTCGGGCCCGGCGGCTTCGCCTTTCGGCGTGCCGGCGCGCAATGCGGCTGAGGTGATGACCGAGTTGCTGAACGCAGGCAAGGTGCCTGGCGCCTACGCGACCAAGGGCTATGGCGGTGCCAAGGTCGAGACCGTGATCATCGACGAAGCCGGCAGCAGCACAACGCAAGTCACCGAGTACCGCAACCTGGTGCAGCGCCACAATGTCGATGTCGTCATCGGCTATGTTTCCAGCGGCAATTGCATCGCGATTGCGCCGGTGGCGGAAGAATTGAAAAAATTGACCAATTTCTTCGATTGCGGCACGCCGCGCATCTTCGAGGACGGCAATTACAAGTATGTATTCCGTACTTCGCCGACCGCGACCATGGACAGCGTCGGCGCGGCGCTGTACATCAAAGATGCCAAGCCGAAAATGAAATCGATTGCCGGCCTCAACCAGAACTACGCCTGGGGGCAGGATTCCTGGGGAGATTTCGAGGCGGCGATGAAACAATTGGTGCCTGGCGTTGAAGTCAAGACCTCGCAGATGCCCAAGCTGTTCGCGGGGCAGTACAACGCCGAGATCTCGACCCTGCTCGGCGCCAAAGCGGACGTGATCCATTCGAGCTTCTACGACGGCGACCTCGAGGCCCTGCTGCTGCAGGCGGCACCGCGTGGCCTGTTCAAGAAGAGCACCGGGATCCTGACCACGGGCGAGACCGCCATGTGGAAACTCGCCGCGCAGATCCCTGACGGCACCGTACTCGGGGCCCGCGGCCCGTTCGGACCGTATGCGCCCAAGAGCGAACTGAACACCTGGTTCGACAAGGAGTTCCGCGATCGTTACCAGGTGCCGCCGACCTACCCGTCTTATCAGATGGCGCAGGCGATTCTGGGCGTCAAGGCGGCATGGGAGAAGGCGCAGGCCGCCAACGGCGGCAAGCGACCGAGCACCGAACAGGTGGCCGCTGCGCTCGAGAACCTGACGTTCGATGGTCCCGGCGGCACGGTGAAAATGGCCATCGGCAAAGGCCACCAGGCGATTATGGAAACGGTCTATGGCATGTCCAAGGTCATGGGCGGCAAGATGACGGTCACCAACGTCAAGCGCTATCCGGCCGAGAAGGTCAATCCGCCGGAAGGTGTGAAAAGCGCCGACTGGATCAAGGGCGGGTTCAAGAACTAAACTCAACTGGGAGCGGCCGCCCGCTGCGGGCGGCCGTTTTCCTCCCGTTTCATCTCATGGATCAAATCCTCACCGTCATAGTTGACGGCATCATCTATTCGTCCTGGCTGTTCGTGGCGGCCATCGGGCTGACGCTGATCTATGGCGTGATGAAAATCGTCAACCTCACCCACGGCAGCTTTTACGCGCTGGGTGCCTACGCCGGCGCGTCGTTCACCGGGGCGTGGCTCGCGCGCGGCTATCCGCCTATGCTGTCCTATGCGGTGCTGCTCGCTTCGGCGCTGATCGTGGCCCTGGTGGTTGCGCCCTTGATCGAGCGCGGCATCCTGCGCTTCATGTACGCCAAGGACGAGGTGGTGATCATGCTCATCACCTACGCGCTGTTCCTGATCCTCGAGGACGTGATCAAACTGGTGTGGGGCGTGGACCCGTATTTCATCGCCGAACCCTACGGCCTCCTGGGCAGTTTCGAGGTCGGCGAGATGACCTATCCGACCTACAACCTGATCCTGGTGGGCATCGCGATCGTCTCGGGCGTCGGCCTGACGCTGCTCTTGCGCGGGACCCGCTTCGGCAAACTGCTGCGCACCGTGATCCACGATCCGGAGGTGAGCCGCGCCATGGGGATCAACGTCGACCGCTTTTATCTGGTGACGTTCACCTTCGGTTCCCTGCTCGCCGCCATCGGCGGCGCGTTCACCGCGCCCACCGTTTCCGTGGTGCCGGGCTTGGGCGTCGAGATCATCGTGCTGTCGTTTGCCGTCATCGTGATCGGCGGCATGGGCAGCCTGCCGGGTGCGGCGCTGGGCGCGGTCATCGTCGGCCTGGTGCGCTCGGCCGCGATCCACTATGCGCCCGCGGTGGAACTGTTCGTCATCTACTTCGTCATGGCGCTGGTGCTCGCGTTCCGGCCGCGCGGGCTGTTCAGCCTGGCCGAGCCGAGGAAGATATGAACAGCAACCGCACGCTGCTGATCCTCGGCGTGGTTCTGCTCGCGGTGGTCGGCGCCGGTCCGCTGTTGCCGCAGTGGGCCATGTTCCTGCTCACCATCGCCATCGCCAAGGGCCTGGTGGCGCAGGGCCTGATGCTGCAGTTGCGCGCCGGCCTGGTGTCCTTCGGCCAGGGGCTTTACTACTGCATCGGTGCCTATACCGCCGGCATTCTGGGCCGCTACTTCGGCATCAGCGACATGCTGCTGGAAATGATCTGCGGCGCCGCGGTGGCCGCGTTCATCGCCTTCATCCTCGGTTTCCTGCTCGCCCGTTACCGCGGCATTTTCTACGGCCTGCTGAGCCTGGCGCTGTCGATGATCCTCTACGGGCTGCTGGTCAAGAGCGAAGCGCTGGGATCGACCGACGGCATCAATATCCTGCCCTCGACCGTGTTCGGCATCCGGCCCGGCCAGGAGTCGGTGCGCCACGTCGTGCTGGTCGCCGGCTGCGCCATCGCTTTCATTGCGACGCTGCTGGTGCAGCGCTATCTCAACACCCCCCTGGGCCAGTTGGCCGCGGCGATCAAGGACAACGAAATCCGGGTGGAGTACATGGGCGCCTCGGTGCGCGAGGCGATCCACATCAAATACGTGGTCGCCGCTGCGCTCTCCGGCATCGGCGGCGCGCTGGCGGCGACCACGGTCGGGCACATCGATCCGGACATGGCGTACTGGACCACTTCGGGCGAGTTCATTTTCATCACCATCCTCGCCGGCACGAGAAGCGTGGTCGCGCCGTTTCTCGGCGCCGCCATTTTCGGCATCATCCACACGGTGGCCTACGACGTCTCGCCCAATACCTGGCAAATGACCCTCGGGATCGCGCTGCTGCTGGTGATCCTGTTCCTGCCCGAGGGGCTGTGGTCGCTGTTCAACCGGCGCAAGGCGGCGTGACATGGGGGTCGTGCTTCACGCCAAAGATCTGAACAAGCGTTTCGGCGCGGTCACCGCGGCGAACGGCCTCAATGCCGCGATCGAGCAGGATTCGGTGGTCGGCCTGATCGGCACCAACGGCGCGGGCAAGACGACGTTCATCAACATGATCACGGGCTATATCAAGCCCGATACCGGCAGCATCGAATTTCGCGGGCGCGATATCACCGCGCTCTCGCCGCGCGAGGTCACGCGTATCGGCATCTGCCGTTCGTTCCAGATACCGCAGCTCTACAGTTCGCTCACGGTGTTCGAGAACATGATGGTGGGCCTGGGCGTGGTGCTGCGCAACGCGAAGCTGGGCGGGTTCTTTTCGCGCGGGCGGCCCTATGTGCCGGGGCACGATGCGCCTGCGGAGGAGGTGGCCGAGCGCATCCTGCAGCGCTTTGGCCTCGCCGACTACCGCAACAAGAACGCGCAGGTGCTCCCCGGGGGGGTGCGCAAACTGCTCGACATCGCGCTCACCATGGTGGCGAAGCCGAGCATCCTGCTGCTCGATGAGCCGACCAGCGGCGTTTCCGCGGAAGAGAAATTCGGCATGATGGATATGGTGATGACGGCGGTGAAGGCGGAGGGCGCTACCGTGCTCTTCGTCGAGCACGACATGGAGGTGGTGAGCCGCTTCGCCGAGCGCGTGCTGGCGTTCTACGACGGCCGCATCATCGCGGATGCGCCCCCCGAGATCGCGCTGCGCGACCCGGAGGTGAAGCGTTATGTGGTCGGCGGCGAATTGCACCGCATGGACGAGGAGAAAGGGGCCGTCCGTGCTTAGCGTCGCCAATCTCAACGTCGCGATCCAGTCAGTGCAGATCCTGCGCAACGTGTCGCTGGAGCTGCCCAGCGGCAGCATGGCCGGACTGATCGGCCGCAACGGCGCCGGCAAGACGACCTTGATGAAAAGCATCATGGGGCTGCTCAAGGTGGAGAGCGGCGCCATCTCGTTCGACGGCAATGACCTGGTCGCGGCCAAGACCCACGCGCGCACCAGGATAGGCATAGGTTATATGCCGGAAGACCGCCGCCTCATTCCCGATCTCACGGTGGAGGAGAACGTGCTGGTGCCGGCCTGGGCGGCGTACGTTCCGGACGCCGCGGCGCGGCTGGAAAAAGTCTACCGGCTGATTCCGGAATTGCGCGAATTCGCGCCGCGCAAAGGCCTGCAGCTCTCCGGCGGACAGCAGAAGCTGGTGGCGCTGGGGCGCGCGCTGATGTGCGGAACTCGGCTGCTGCTGCTCGACGAGCCGTTCGAAGGCGTGGCGCCGGCGCTCGCGCACCGGCTGGTGGAAGTGGTCGTGGATCTGAAGCGCGAGGGCATGTCGGTCATCCTTTCCGAATCCGATCTGCAGCACTCGGAGCGCATGGTCGACAAGATCATCGTCATCGACCGCGGCGCCATCACCTCGATAAAGTGAGCGGGCGCAGCCGGCCTCAATGCGGCGTGCGCGCGTCGGCGTCGATGGCGACCGGCGGTTTTTCCGTCGCCGGCGCCGGGGCATCCGCCGGAACATAATTGCCGTTGATCGGCACGCCGAGGGCGGCGCGCCGGCATTCGTTTCCGGCGGCGTCGCGATACACCAGTTCGTTGGCGTCGAAATCGTATTCCGGGTGGCAGGGCTGGTTCCACTGGTCCAGGAAGTGCATGTAGAACGGGACGTACAGGCCTTCCCGCGGATTGCGGTGGTGCAGCGCAAATACGTATTCCGGCTGATGTTTCGCCTCGAATCCGCTATGGCAATGCTGCACCCAGACGTGATCCCCGAAAACGATCACTTTCCAGAACGGCTCCTGTTCGTAGAATTTGAGCGTGATCTTCTTGCCCGCCTTGCGCAGTTCCGCGAGGTAGGCGATGCTGGCCTCGATTTCCTTGTGAAAAGACAGCAGCGTGATGTCCGGCGGCAGCGAATCGATGCGCCGGCGCAAGCCCTTTCCGACCGGATTCACCAGCATGACGCGTATCTCGTAGGCGGTTTTCAGCGCCTCGCGCAGCGGGCTGTGCTCGTCGACGAAGGTATCGTGCCCGGTCAGCGTGAGAATATGGGCATCGCGCGCCGCCGACAGCCGCTTCACCAGCGCGCGTTCGCGCCGGCGCGATAGCCAGTCGTGGCGGTCGTTGCGCGCATATGCGAGAGCCGCCAGTTTCGCCATCGCCACTCTTTGCCGGTTGCCCCACGAGATCTTGGCGGAATTGAACAGCAGCACCAGGACCGAAGCCAGGCCGATTTCGGTCGCGAGCAGGAGGTTGGCGTCTTTCTCCACCACCGGCCACCATTGGTAAAGAATGTACTGGGCCGCCTGCGGCAGCGAAAACGCAATCGCCACCGCCAGCATGGTGATGACGCCGTGGGACAGGATTTGCTGCAGGCTGTGCAGCAGCCCTTGGGGCCGTATGCTTTCGTGCATGATTGAATAAGCTCCGAAATCCATGGACAGGGGGGCAGGCATTCACCGGGCGCGATGCCGCACGCTCAGCCTGGACTGGACCCGACCTGCAACTGCCGCGGCGTTGCAAGAAAAACGCCCGCACTTGCGTGCGGGCGCAAAGCCGGCGCGGCCATTGGGGAGGGAGGTTTACTTCTTGGCTGGCCGGGTAAAGCTATAGACCTTGGTGAATCCCAGTATGTCCGTGATCAGCAGCAGGACGAATACGAACACGATGGCGCAGATGAGCTCGCCGCCCGCCGGCAGGGTGTCGATCTTGCCTGCCACGGCGGCGACCTCGTCGTCGCTCAGTGCGTCGACGCGCGCCTTGGCTGCCGCCGCCGTCACTCCGTTTTGCACCAGTCCGGCGCGCACGTCCTCGCGTTCCAGATAACGCTGGAGCTTCTGCCGCGGAGAGTCCGTCTGGGTTGCGCCCGCGATGTCGTAGGTCGAAATCATGGCGGCGTGCGCCGGCGCGATCGGCAGCTCGAGATAGCAGATGCTGACGATCAGAAAGCGAATCAAGGCTTTGTCGAAAGTGCTCATGTCAGGTGGTCCTTATTCAGGGAAGGTTGGCGCATGCGGCAGCCGCTTGCTGCGGCGTCACAATTTCAGCAGCAGGCTAAGAATGAAGAACGTTCCGGCGAAAGCCCCGGTTGCCGTCATCAGATGGTAGAACGCGCGCGGATCTATGCTGTCGAGCCAGAATTTCCCGACCAGCAAGCCGATCACGCCCACTGCAAGGTAGTAGAGGCTGACCGGCTGATTGCGCTCGAATTGATCGAGCGTCCAATAAAGCCAGCCGCCGGGCTTGAGCAGTTTCCAGACGACGCCGATCACCCCGGTCCATACGAGGGCTTGCAGCAGCAGCCACGTCAGCCACTCGAAGCTTCCTTTCGCGCGGTATTCCATGGTGACCTCCTGTCGGGTTGCGCAAATTATTGGCGCGCCACGACGGCGCCGTCGACGACGCGCACGCGCTCGCCGACCGCAACCGCGGGCGCATGGGACTGCGAGACGGTGCGGAATGAACCGTCGTCCATGTGCACCGTCACGCGGTAGCTGTAGTGCTTCTTTACGTTCTTTTCGATCTCGTTGCCGGCCAGTGCGCCGCCCGCCGCGCCGAGCAGGGTCATCGCGGTATTGCCGTTGCCGCGGCCCATCTGGTTGCCGACCACGGCCCCGGTTACGCCGCCCGCGACTGCGCCCAGTCCGGTCGCGTCGCCTTTGAGTTGCACGGAACGGATGGACTCGACCGTGCCGCAGGCGGCGCAGGTGTTCGAGTACGCCGAAAGTTTGGGCCTGGCATTGGCGTTATGGCCGGGGCTGGACGCGAGCGGTGCGCTTGCCGGCGCGGCGGCCGGCGTGTCGGTCTTGTCGGAGCGCGCATCCGGCAATAGCCCGCCGATCGCCGCGGCGCCCACCAGGCTTACGACCATGACCGATGCGGCCGCGCCTAATACCAGCGGGTGCGTTTTCTTGAATCCGGTGCTATCCATGTTTATGCTCCTTTACGATTCGTTTGATCTGCGGCCGGCGCGCCCGTCCAGGCGAAATGCCCCGGAATCGCCGGCTTGAACTCTCGCGTTGCTTTCCTTCGCAAGTGCCGTGCCAGAACATATTTGCCTTTTACTATCAATTAGTTATACAAGCTGTCCAGACTTGGCGGCGCGCGCCGCGGCGTTCGTTGTTGTCGGCGCACGACAAACCTGGCGGGCGACACGCAGCAACTAATTGATTCATCTCTGTTCTTGATGGTCGCTCGCAAACGACGGCGGACGCAGCCGCGATGGCTAGGTGGCTTATGGCGACTTGCGCGGGCCGCAATAATCCCGGCCATCCTTCCATCCCTGCACGAAGGATTCCGCGCCCTTGGGGCGGCCGGAGGTCTTGTCGTGCGCACTTTCGCAACCGGCGGTAAATCCGGACTTGTATTCCGGCGGGAAGCCGGCAAGGTTGATCGACTGCGTCACCTTGGCGGGATGCTCGGCGCCTGGACGCAGGCCGGGCTGCGCACATCCGGACAGTAAAGCGAATATCAGCAGGAGGCTGGAAATTCTCATGGCAAAGGGCGTTGTCCTTCCTTAAATGGAAGAAGGGCTCCTCGCGGAGCCCTTCGGTTTGCTGACTGCCGCTAGGCAGGTCTTCTATGGCCTGGCAGCAGCAATGGCAGCTATCTGTGCCTGGGTCAGCGAAATGCCCTGCATCGCGCCTACGTTCGCAATTGCGTCCGTTATCTGCTGCGCGGTTCTGGGCCGTTTTCCGTTTGCACCGTGGCAGCCGGCGCAGTTCGCGTTGTAGAGCGCTATACCGTCAAGCGCCGCCACCGTGGTGGTAGTGGTCGACGCCGTGGTGGTGGTAGTCGTCGGCGCTGCTGTGGTGGTGGTCGTGGCCGCCGCCGTGGTGGAGGTGGCCGCCGCCGTGGTGGTGGTCGCGCCCCCCGCCGTGGTGGAGGTCGTGGCCCCCGCCGTGGTGGTGGTGGTCGTCGTCGTCGGAGTAGGCGCAAGCACGGTCGCCTGAACCTGTGCCGAGG
>JAJZUN010000040.1 GCA_021848555.1 Pseudomonadota bacterium
TGGCGCCAGTCGGAATTCAACCCGTTGTCCTGCGCGGCCTTGACGAGGCACTCACAGGCGATCGCCAGTGCCTCGTGCAGACGACCTTTATATAAGTAAAACCGGTACAGCCCGATCAGTACCGCCGCATGCCCGGGCGCCGCGGCCGCCGCATCCAGCAGGTAACGCTCGGCGACGGGGTCGTCGTGATACGCCAGCCCGGCGAGACGCAATCCGCGTTCCGCCGCCGGCGGCAGGCAACCCACGAGCACGGCTGCGGCCAGCAGCACCGCTTCCGGCGTCACCGGCCGTTCCCGGGTTCCTGTTGCCGGTGTCATGGCGGCGCCTGTTCAGTGCTTACGCCCGATACTGGCGGGGTCGAACGTCGCCACCGCCGGCACCTTGCCGGAGCTGCTGCACGCGCACGCTGCCGCGTTCGGATTGATGAAGGTCAGCCCGCTGCTCATCGGGGTGTCCGCGAAATCGATGGTGACGCCATTCAGCAGCAGGCAGCTCTCGGCCGGCAGGAACAGCTTGAGGCCGTTGACCTCCAGCACACTGTCGCCGGCGCGTGGCACCGCCTCGACGCTGAACTCGGCGGCCAAGCCGGAGCAACCGCCGGTGGTCATCGCCAGGCGGAACCCGTCCTGGCCGCTGCCATTGAAGCGGATCATGCGACGGATGAATTTCTCGGCGGCCTGGGTGATCGTGACGTTCATGACATCCTCCTCAGGCGCGCGTTTCGTATCGCGGGAAGCCGGTGTCGATGATGCAGGTATTCTCAACCGGGCAGACTGCGACACACTGCGGGTCATCGAAGTAGCCGATGCACTCGGTGCATTTCTCCGGCTTGATGATGAAGGTCCCGTCCTTTTCGCGGATCGCGTTGTTCGGGCACTCGGGTTCGCAGGCCGCGCACGCGGTGCATTGGGAATTGACGATCTTGTAAGCCATAGCTGACTCCAGTCTTGAGTTTTGAGTGTTAAGTGTTTATTTCCATATCCCCGTTTCGAGTATCTTGTTGCTACGCTGAGTCTTTAACTCACAACTCAACACCCAAAACTGCCGTTCAGGCCGCCACGTACGCGCCCTGGCGGATGTCGGCGTCGCCGCGCGCGGCGTGCTCGATCTCGCCGCGCTTCACCTTGCCCAGGTAGTCCTTGAACCAGGTGATCGCCGACTGCTCGATGAACTCGTGGGCGTACTGGTCCACCGGCTCGATGCCGGCCTGGGTCAGCTCACCGCGCGGACAGCCGCCGATCTTGGCGACGAACACCGCGTGGCAGTCGTTGATGGCGCGAATGACGGTCGGCAGCGCATCTTCCTCGCCATAACCGCCCTGGCAGTAGAGATCGACGCGCCGGTGGCCGACGAACTTGGCACCAGCGGTGCTGAGCTCGTAGACCTGGAATTCCTTGGCGTGACCGAAGTGCTCGTTGATCCGACCGGAACCTTTGGTCGCGACCGCGATCAGCATGCGGATGTCGCTGTCCTCGCCGGCCAGCGCTGACAGCTCTCCGGCCGTGGCGGTGACCTTCTCCTGGCGCTCGTGCTCGACCTTCTCCTGATAGGCCCGGCGCGTGGCGGCGTCGTAGTTCACATCCATCTCCATGATCTTATCGGTCGTGAATTCGGCGGAGCGGTCCTCGCCCAGCAGTCCCACGGCATCGGCGCGGCACTGGCGGCAGTGGCGCATCATGTTCATCTCACCCTCGCAGCTGTCCTGCAGGACCTTGAGTTCCTGCGCGCTCGGACCGCGCTGGCCATTGAGCCCGAACACCGTGCCGTGCTCGGGCGCGGAGATGAGCGGCATGATGTTGTGCAGGAAGGCGCCGCGCGACTTCACCGCCTTGTTGACTTCCACCAGATGCCGGTCGTTGATGCCCGGAATCATCACCGAGTTGACCTTGCACAGGATGCCGCGCTCGGTGAGCATCTCCAGGCCCTGCAACTGGCGCTCGGTGAGAATCCTGGCCGCTTCCTTGCCCTTGATGCGCTTGTGGTTCCAGAAGATCCACGGATAGATCCCGGCGCCGACCTCCGGGTCGATCATGTTGATCGTGATGGTGACGTGATCGACGTTGAATGACTTGATGGTGTCGACGTGATCGGGCAGCGCCAGGCCATTGGTGGACAGGCACAGCTTGATGTCGGGCGCGGCCTTGTAAATCAGATCGAAGGTCTTAAAGGTCTTTTCCGGATTGGCGAGCGGATCGCCGGGCCCGGCGATGCCGAGCACCGTCATCTGCGGAATGGCGCTGGCCACTGCCAGCACTTTCTTCGCCGCCTGCTCGGGGGTGAGCTTCTCGCTCACCACGCCGGGGCGCGACTCGTTTGCGCAGTCGTACTTGCGGTTGCAGTAGTTGCACTGGATGTTGCAGGCCGGCGCCACCGCCACGTGCATGCGCGCGTAATGGTGATGCGCCTCCTCGCTGTAGCACGGGTGGTTCTTGACCTTCTCCCAGATCTCCGGGGCCAGGTCGCCCTGGCCGGCCGCCGAGCCGCAGCTCGCCTTGCCGCTGCCTCCGTGGATACCGCAGCCCTTGTGTTCGGCCATCTGCTGCATGACCTGATCGAGTGGTTTCGTTTCCTGCGCCGCGCCCATGCCGGTATCGATTGTCTGTCCCATTTGTGTCTCCGCTCTTGGTAGCCGAAGAGGCGCCTGTGCATGACATGCGCCCCCTGCTCGCGATACGCCTGAGGGTCACAGAGCAATCGGCATGCCATACACGGATATGCTGAAAAATCCGGGAAATCGCCCTTGTCGCGCTGAAGACTTCTGTCGTGATACCGACACGACCGCGAAACGTGTAGCGCTTTGTCGCGTTCGCAACAAAGCGCGGAGGCGCTAGAGACGCTTGATGGAGACGTTGTACTTCTTGAGGGCGTAGCCGATCTGACGGGGTGTGAGATTGAGCAGGCGCGCGGCCTTGGCCTGGACCCAGCCGCATTGCTCCATCGCCCAGACGAGACGCGCGCGCTCCGACTGCGGCGGTTCGGCGCTGTCCGCCGCCGGTGTCGATGGGCCGGGCATGGCATTCGTCGCGAGCGGGATGGTGCGGGTGGTGCCGTGGTCGTGCAGCGCCATCGACAGGCACTTGCCCTGCTGGCAGGGCAAGTCGAGCTCGCGCACCACTTCGCCGTGCGTCATGGTGGCCGTGCGCTCGATGCAGTTTTCCAGCTCACGCACGTTGCCGGGCCAGTTGCAGTCGAGCATGATCCGCATGGCCTCGGGCGCGACGGTCAGCTTTCGCTGGTTGCCTTCGTTGAACTTTTCCAGGAAATGCTCGACCAGCAACGGAATGTCGTCGCGCCGTTCGCGCAGGGCCGGCAGCGCAATCGTGACCACGTTGATGCGGTAATAGAGATCCTCGCGGAACGTGCCGCGCGAGACGGCTTCTTCCAGGTTTCGGTTGGTGGCGAAGATCAGGCGCACGTCCACCCGGATCAATTTGTTGCCGCCCACCCGCTCGAATTCCCGCTCCTGCAACACCCGCAACAGCTTGGTCTGGAACGACGGCGAAATCTCGCCGATCTCGTCCAGGAACAGCGTGCCGCCGTTGGCCAGCTCGAAGCGACCCTTGCGTTCCTGGGTCGCGCCCGTGAACGCACCTTTCTCGTGTCCGAAAAGTTCCGATTCGAGCAGGGTTTCGGTCAGCGCCGCGCAGTTGACGCGCACGAACGGAGCATCGCGGCGCGGGCTCTGGCTGTGAATGGCGCGCGCGATCACTTCCTTGCCGGTTCCGGATTCACCGCGCAGGAGCACGGTGGCGCGCCCAAGCGCCGCCTGGTGGACCTCGGCGAACACCTGTTGCATACGTCTACTGTGGCCGATGACGTCCTTGATGGTGTGCGTGACCCGGGCCTCGCCCTGCAGGGCCTTTTGCAGCCGGTGGCTCTCGTGCATCATCCGCTCGTGCTCGGCCACCACGCTGCGGTGCAGCTTCACGGTCTGGCCGATCAGATTGGCGACCATCTTCAGGATCTGCACGTCGCGCTCGAATTTGCCCAGACGTTGTCCGGACTCGCGTTCGCGATCGACACTCAAGACGCCGAGAACCTCGCGCCCGACCTTAATCGGGACACCCAAGAAGGCGATCACCGCCCCGGCGCTGAGATCGCGCGAGCGGGTCCGGTTGAGAAACAGCGGTTCCCTGGAAACATCCGGCACCACGATCGGGACACCGGAGGTGAGAATACGGCCGACCACGCCCTCCCCGGCCTGGTACTGACCGCGTCGAACCTCCTCCACGGTCAACCCGCATGCACCGGCAGTGTGCAATTCGCCGGACTCCTGCACCAAACTGACCATGCCACGGCGCATTCGGAAATGCGTCGATAGCACCCCCAGCACCTCCCTTAGGGTCTTGTTGAGATCCAGGGACGAGTTGAGGATCTTGCTGATTTCGTAGATCGCAATCAGCTCCGAGCCGTTTTCTGGTTCCACTGCTTTACCCATAGCCGCTTAAACATATTTCTGGCCCGATCTCCCTGCCGATGAAACACCACTTAAGCAAGTGTCGTACCAGAGCCGACATTGAGAGCTAGCCGGAAGCTCGAAGTTCCATTTGAACCCGCGCTGCTCGCGGTGGCCCGGGCGCGCTCGCGATAGCGCACTCCCGACGAATGGCGACCGGGATGGTGTGATATCCGACAAACGCGACAAAGCCAACACACAAAACAGAGCACGGAAATCGGGAATCACGCGTATTCCCGGTACTTTTCGCTTGCTCAGTTTGTGGCACAGGAGTTGCTGAGTGATCAACGCAATGGAGTCAGCACGCAACGAGGGGCACGATATGGCTAACGGAACGTTGGACGCCACGATACCACCGATCTATCTCGACTTCTCGGCGACCACGCCGGTGGACGAGCGCGTGGTCGCGACGATGATTCCGTATCTCACCCAGCAGTTCGGAAATCCGGCCAGCCGTTCGCACGCCTACGGCTGGCAGGCCGAGGAAGCGGTGGAGACCGCGCGTGCCGAGGTCGCGGCGCTGATCAATGCCGACCCGAAAGAGATCGTCTGGACCTCAGGCGCTACCGAGTCCAACAACCTCGCCATCAAGGGTGCGGCGCGCTTTTATGCACGCAAGGGCAAGCACCTGATTACCTGCAAGACCGAGCACAAGGCAGTGCTCGACAGTTTCCGCGAGCTGGAGCGGGAAGGCTTCGAGGTCAGCTACCTCGATCCGCAACCGGACGGTCTGATCGACCTCAATCGGTTCGCGCAAGCCCTGCGCCCAGACACGATTCTTGCCTCGATCATGCACGTCAACAACGAGATTGGCGTGATCCAGGACATCGCCGCCATCGGCACCCTCTGTCGCCAACGCGGCGTGTTGCTGCACGTCGACGCCGCGCAGTCGACTGGTAAGGTGGCCATCGATCTCCAACAGCTGCCGGTAGACCTGATGTCGTTCTCGGCACACAAGTCTTATGGCCCCAAAGGCATCGGCGCCTTGTACGTGCGCCGCAAGCCGCGCGTGCGCATCGAGCCGCAGATCCACGGCGGCGGACACGAGCGCGGCATGCGCTCCGGGACACTGCCGGTACACCAGATCGTCGGCATGGGCGCCGCCTTTCGCATCGCGCGCTAGGAGATGGGCCGCGAGTCCGCGCGCATCCGCAAGTTGCGCGACCGGCTGTTGCGCGGCCTGAACGAGATTGATGAAGTGTATGTGAACGGCAGCCTGGAACAACGCGTCGCGCACAACCTGAACGTCAGCTTCGCCTTCGTTGAGGGTGAGTCGTTGATGATGGCGATCCGGGATCTGGCGGTGTCGTCGGGCTCGGCCTGCACCTCAGCGAGTCTTGAGCCGTCCTACGTGCTGCGCGCCATCGGCCGGCCCGATGAACTGGCGCACAGCTCCATCCGCTTTTCACTCGGCCGTACCACCACCGAGGTTGAGATCGACCGTACCGTGACGCTAGTGAAGGCGGCGGTCGCGCGCCTGCGGGCGTTGTCGCCGCTCTGGGACATGCACCAGGAAGGCATCGATCTCGCCGACGTGCAGTGGGCGGCACATTGAGAAGGCAGTTATGAGTTATGAGTGCTTAGTGTTAAGTAATGAATTGTCGGCTTCAGACCGACAATTCTTCGCTACTCACAACTCATCACGTATCACTCAACACTGAGGTATCGATATGTCATACAGCGACAAGGTCCTGGACCACTACGAGAACCCGCGAAACGTCGGGTCGTTCGACAAGGGCGACGCCAGCGTCGGCACCGGTATGGTCGGCGCCCCGGCCTGTGGCGACGTCATGCGCCTGCAGATCAAGGTCAGCGACGATGGCGTGATCGAGGACGCGAAATTCAAGACTTACGGCTGCGGTTCCGCGATTGCCTCCAGTTCGCTGGTCACGGAATGGCTCAGGGGCAAGACCCTGAACGAAGCGATGGAAATCAGGAACACGGCAATCGCCGAGGAACTGGCGCTGCCACCGGTCAAGGTGCACTGCTCGGTGCTGGCCGAAGACGCCATCGAGGCCGCGATCACCGACTATGACGCCAAACATGCGACCGCCGCGCCGCTCGCCGCGACTGGCACCTGATCCAACGAGAAACCCCTTCCATGACGACCGATACCGCGATTCCGATCCTGATTACCGACAACGCCACGACCAAGGTCAGCAACCTGCTGGCCGAGGAAGGTCGCACCGACCTGAAGCTACGCATTTTCGTGAGCGGCGGCGGCTGCTCGGGATTCCAGTATGGCTTCACCTTCGATGAATCGACCGGCGAGGGCGACATGTTGTTCGAGAAGAACGGCGTCGGATTTCTCATCGATCCAATGAGTTTCCAGTACCTCATGGGGGCGGAGATCGACTACCACGAAGGTCTAGACGGCGCACGCTTCGTCATCAAGAACCCGAATGCCAAAACCACCTGCGGTTGCGGCAGTTCGTTTTCAACCTGACCGAATCTGGAGAATCCGACATGCCCGTGACCCTGACAGAAACCGCCGCCACGCGCGTGCAGAAATTCCTGGCGCAGCGCGGCAGGGGCATCGGGCTACGGCTGGGCGTGCGCACCAGCGGCTGCTCGGGTCTCGCCTACACGCTCGAATTTGTCGACGAAACCCTGCCGGATGACCATTGCTTCGACAGCCACGGCGTGACGGTGCTCATCGATCCGAAAAGCCTGGCGTTCCTCGACGGCACCGAACTCGATTTCGTGCGCGAAAGTCTGAACGAAGGCTTCAAGTTCAACAACCCCAACGTGAAGGCACAATGTGGCTGCGGCGAAAGTTTTACCGTATGAACCTCAAGCCCTGACAGACGCCTGCCGTCATGGCCCTGCTGCAGATCGCTGAACCCGGCCAGAGCGCCGCACCCCACCAGCACCGGCTGGTGATCGGCATCGACCTCGGCCCCACCCACTCGCTGGCCGCGACCGTGCAGAGCGGCACGAGCCGGGTGATCCTGGACGAATGCGCCCAGGCATTGCTGCCGTCGGTGGTCCGCTATCACGCCGACGCCAGCGTCAGCGTCGGCGCCAATGCGCGCCGGCACCAGAGCGACGACCCGCACAACACCATCGTCTCGGTAAAGCGTTTCATGGGCCGCGGGCGCCAGGACCTGCCCGATGCGGCGCACCTGCCGTACCGCTTCGCCGACGCGCCGGGCATGGTGCAGATCGAAACCGTGGCCTGCCTGAAATCGCCGGTGGAAATCTCGGCCGAGATCCTCAAATCGCTGCGCGCCCGAGCCGAACGCGCGCTCGGCGGAGAGCTGACCGGCGCGGTGATCACCGTCCCGGCCTACTTCGACGACGCCCAGCGGCAGGCGACCAAAGACGCCGCGCGCCTGGCCGGGCTCAATGTCCTGCGCCTGCTTAACGAGCCGACCGCGGCCGCCGTCGCCTACGGCCTCGACACGGCCACCGAGGGTGTCTACGCCATTTACGACCTGGGCGGCAGCACCTTCGATATTTCGATCCTGCGCCTGACCCGCGGCGTGTTCGAAGTACTGGCCACGAACGGTGGCTCGGCGCTCGGCGGTGACGACTTCGATCACTGCCTCTACCGCTGGATCATCGCCCAAAGCGGCGTGACGCAACCCGATCCCCGCGACGCGCGCCGGTTTCTGACCGCCGCGCGCGCCGCCAAGGAGACCTTGGGCACCCAGCCCGAGACCACGATTGCCGCCACGCTCGTGAATGGCACGACGCTCGCGCTCACACTGACGCGCGCCATGTTCGACGAACTGACCTGCGATCTTGTCCAGAAAACCCTGGCCCCGGTGCGCAAGGCGCTGCGCGACAGCAAGCTGCGCGTGGCCGACATCGACGGCGTGGTGCTCGTGGGCGGCTCCACGCGCGTGCCGGCGGTGCGCACCGCGGTCGCGGTTTTCTTCGGCCGATCGCCGCTCACCGATTTCGAGCCAGACCAGGTGGTGGCGCTCGGCGCCGCCATCCAGGCCGATGCGCTGGCCGGCAACCGCTCGGACGAATGGCTGCTGCTCGACGTGATCCCGCTTTCGCTCGGACTCGAAACCATCGGCGGGCTCACCGAGAAGATCACTCCGCGCAATTCGGCCATTCCGGCCGCACGCGCCCAGGATTTCACCACCTATAAGGACGGCCAGACCGCTCTGCTCGTGCACATGCTGCAGGGCGAGCGCGAGACGGTCGAGCACTGCCGGTCGCTGGCACGCTTCGAGCTGCGCGGCATCCCGCCGATGGCGGCCGGCGCCGCGCGCATACGCGTCGCCTTCCAGGTCGATGCCGATGGCCTGCTCACCGTGAGCGCGCGCGAAATCCGTACCGGGATCGAGGCCACGGTGAAGGTCAAACTGTCCTATGGCCTGAGCGATAGCGAGATCACGCGCCTGCTGGCCGAGTCGCAGTCGCATGTGCGCGCCGATGGCAAGGCGCGCGCGTGGCGCGAGCAACAGGTTGAGGGCCGGCAATTGCTGGACGTCACGCAGGCCGCACTCGCCAGCGACGGCGAGCGGCTGCTCGATGCCGGCGAGCGCGCCGCGATCGATTCCGCCCTGGAGCGCGTGCGCGCCGCCCTTGGTGGCTGCGACCGTACCGCGCTGCGTAACGCCTGCGAGCAGCTGAACCGCGCCGGCAGCGAGTTCGCCGCACGCCGCATGGACAGCGCCGAACTGGAAACCTGACCATGCCCACCGTCACGGTTCTGCCGCACGAAGTATTCTGCCCTTCGGGGGCGACGTTTGACGCTCCCGCCGGTGCACGCCTGTGCGATGTCCTGCAGAACAACGGTATCGCGCTCGAGCACGCCTGCGAGAAATCCTGCGTCTGCACCACCTGTCATGTCATCGTGCGCGCCGGATTCGAGCCCCTGCGCACGGCCAGCGAGGACGAGGAAGACCAGATTGGAAAAGCCTGGGGGCTTGAGCTGACTTCGCGCCTCGGCTGCCAGATACGACTCAGCGAACAGAATCTCGTTGTCGAAATCCCGCGCTATACACTCAATCTGGCCACCGAGCCACACTAGGCATCGATCGTTGTTCTTCTGCCGGAGCTGACCCCGCATTGTCGCCGTCTCCGCCTCACCCTGCCCGCGCATCGCCTGTCATTGCGATCCGGTCTTTTGTCGCAAACCGGACAATCGTTACAAATGTCGTGTTCCCCACTGCGCCGCAGGCCGCGATTTCCGTGAATTCCGCGGAATAACGGCGCTTTTGCAGACTGGCATGTCGATTGCTTTATGAACACCGAAGCAACCCGAAACAGGTCAGCCCATGATCACCACGGTTACCGTCAATGACACCACGCTGCGCGACGGCGAACAGACCGCCGGCGTGGCATTCACAGTTGAGGAAAAGCTCGCCATCGCGCACGCGTTGGCCGACGCCGGGGTGCGCGAGATGGAAGTCGGTGTGCCGGCCATGGGCGCCGAAGAATGTGAAACCATCCAGGCCATTGCCATGCAGCACCTGCCCGCGCGGCTCATGGTCTGGGGACGAATGAACGCCGTCGATCTCGATGCCGCCGCCGCCTGCCGGACGCAGATCGTCAATCTCTCGGTGCCGGTGTCGGACCTGCATATCGTCCACAAGCTCCAGCGCGACCGGGCGTGGGTGCTGAACCAGATCGCCCGTCTGGTGCCGCGCGCGCTCGACCTAGGATTTGAAGTATGCGTCGGCGCGGAAGATGCCTCGCGCGCCGATCCCGATTTCCTGCGCCAGGCCGCTGAGGCCGCGCAGGCCGCCGGTGCCCATCGTTTCCGCTTTGCCGATACTCTCGGCCTGCTCGATCCGTTCGTGACTTACCGCCACATCGCGCAACTGCGCCAGGATCTCGATCTCGATATCGAGATGCATGCCCACGACGATCTCGGCATGGCCACCGCCAACACCGTGGCCGCGGTGCTGGCCGGTGCCACGCACATCAACACCACGGTCAATGGCCTGGGCGAGCGCGCCGGCAATGCGCCGCTCGAGGAAGCGGTCATGGCGCTGCGCCTCGCGCACTCCATCGAGACCGGCATTGACACCCGGCAATTCCCGGCGATTTCGCGACTGGTGAGCGCCGCCTCCGGGCAGCCGGTGGCGGCGAACAAGAGCATCGTCGGCGATTCGGTTTTCACGCACGAGGCCGGGATCCACGTCGATGGCCTCCTCAAGGACGTTCGCACCTACCAGGGTATCGACCCGGTCGAGGTGGGGCGCGCACATCGGATCGTGCTCGGCAAGCACTCCGGCGCCGCCGCGATCGTTCAGGCCTATGCACACTTCGGCATCCAGCTGGACGACCGGCAGACCAGCGAAATCCTGGCGCGCGTGCGCCGGCATGCAATGGCGACCAAGCATGCTCCGGATACCGCAGACCTCAAACGCTTCTACCGGGAGACCGTGCCATGCGCGTCCGCCCTGACCCAATGACTCTGCGGCCCGGCATTCTCGCCCTGCTGCGCGAGGACCTGCATTGCGTGTTCGAACGCGACCCGGCGGCGCGCACGCGCCTCGAGGTGCTCACGACCTACCCGGGCCTGCATGCCCTGATCGCCCATCGGCTGGCGCACGCACTCTGGCACCGCCGCTGGCGCTATCTGGCGCGGTTGCTGAGTTTCCTCGCGCGCTCCATCACCCAGGTCGATATCCATCCGGGCGCGCGCATCGGCCGACGCTTCTTCATCGATCACGGCTGCGGTGTCGTGATCGGCGAAACGGCCGAAGTCGGAGACGACGTCACCATTTACCACGGTGTCACCCTCGGCGGTGTCTCCTGGAACCGCGGCAAGCGCCACCCGACGCTCGGCGACGGCGTGGTGATCGGAGCCGGCGCCAAGGTTCTCGGGCCGATCAGCGTCGGCTCGCACGCGCGCATCGGCGCCAACTCGGTGGTGATCCAGGACGTCCCTGCGCAGATGACCGTGGTCGGCATCCCTGGCCGCGTGGTGTTACCGCTTGCCAATCGGCGCATCACGGAACACGGCATTGATCTCGATCATCATCTGATGCCCGATCCGGTCGGCAAGGCGGTCGCCTGTCTGCTGGAACGCATCACCCGACTGGAGTCGCAACTGGCCGCGGTGACCGGCAAACAGGTTCCGGTCAGCAGCGATTGTGACGTCTGCGTGGACGGCTGCGATCCGGTGCAAGTGCCGGTCAGCGACCAGCTCAAGCGCAACGCCCACTGACCAGCGGATGCCGCCGAGGATCAAATTATGACCCAAGCCCTCGAAGCGCTGTACCAGAGCCTGAGCAGCCTTTCGGCCGCCGAGGAGTTCTTCAGCTATTTCGCCGTCCCCTTCGAGCCGGCGGTGGTGCACGTCAACCGCCTGCATATCCTGAAACGCTCCCAGCAATACCTGCGGGCCACGCCGGGACCCGCCGAACTGGATGCGCCGTCCCTGCGGGC
>JAJZUN010000041.1 GCA_021848555.1 Pseudomonadota bacterium
ATCACGGCCTTGGCGGCAGTCCAGGCGAGCAGGCCCAAGCCGATCACCGGGAACGCGAGCAGGTAGGCAAGGCCGACGAAGGGCGCGGCGAAGAACAGCGCGACGTTCTTCACGCGTTTGACCAGGTTCGCTTTGGCCTTCGCGGTAAGCACCGGACCGTAGCCCGTTCCAACCATCCAAGCGTTTGCTGCCATCAGATTATTTGTGTAGGTTCTCATGATGTTCTCCGTCGGTTATTTGTTGCTTGCTTGACCATTCATTAGCATCGACCGTGCCAGGTAACGCATCCACCAGCACTTCACTTTTGTTTTCCTTGGGTTAAGTGTGCAATCCGGGCCGCGCGAACAGCCACCGCGGGCGCGCGGACCGCACGCGAAGTACAGTGTTTTCATGCGGGCACGCCGACGCAACGAGGTGTTGTCATTTGTTTTCCGTCACTTACCTATCCGCCGCCGTGCATCTTTTTCACATGCACTGGCCTATTTCGCGGGAACTAGACTTTCGTCAAACGGGCAGCGAGGCGAACGTGCAGAATTTTTCCGCATGGAGGCCCATTTGGCATCGTTCAGAAGGCTCCCGACCTGCGCGTACCGGCAATCCCGGCTTGCCGGCGGCAGCGCCATATAATGTCGCCTTTCCATTTCACGGGGCGCGCCGGCGTTTCGCTGCGCGACAAGCAGTCATGACCGTACTCATTCTTGGGCTGATCGTTTTTCTGGGCGTGCACTCGATCCGCATCGTCGCCGATGACTGGCGCAGCGCGCAGCTGAAGCGCCTGGGCGAAGGCGCATGGAAAGGCCTTTACTCCGTCGTATCGATCGTGGGATTCGCTCTGATCGTCTGGGGATTCGGACTGGCGCGGCAGCAGCCGGTCGTGCTCTGGATCGCGCCCACCGCCATGCGCCATGTGGCGGCGCTCCTGACCCTGATCGCCTTCATCCTGATCGTCGCGGCTTATGTCCCCCGCAACGCGATCAAATCGCGCCTGCACCACCCGATGCTGCTCGGCGTGAAGACCTGGGCGCTTGCGCACCTGCTGGCGAACGGCCGGCTCGCCGACCTGCTGCTGTTCGGCGCGTTCCTCGCCTGGGCGGTGGTGTGTTTCATCGCGGCGCAAAAACGCGACCGCGCCGCGGTCACGGCGTATCCCGCGGGCACGGCCGGCGCCACCGCAATCACCGTGATTGCGGGTGCAGCGGTCTGGGCGCTGTTCGCCTTCTGGCTGCACGCCGCGCTGATCGGAGTACGGCCGTTCGCCTGATTTGAAACGCCGCCATGTCCCGACCTCGACTGATAGCCCGATTGACGCTCGTGCTGGTTCCCGCGCTGCTCGCGGGCTGCGGCGCCCTGCTGCCGCGCGGCGAGAGCGTCGCCGAGAGTCCGTGGCGGAACTATCAGGAAGCGCAGCAGGCGTTCGACAGCATCGTTCCCTACCAGACCACGGTGGCGGATCTGAAGAAACTCAAGCTCGACCCGCTGCAGTACCCGAACATCACCCTGCTCAACTATTCGGACGTGTTGCGCCGGTTCATTCCCAGCCCGTCGACCAATGCCCAGGACCTGGACCCGGGCGTGCAGGACTGCATCAGGGCGAAGAGCGCGTGCCAGGGCTACGAAGTCGACCAGAAGACTTTGAAGCGCCGCCGTTACGGCAATTTCCTCGCGGATTTCCTGAATTTCAAACGCAAAGTGGATGTCGCCGGATGGCGTTTCAACGGCGTCATCCTGATCCGGGACGGGATCGTCGTCTACAAGCTCACCGGCGGCCAGCCCGCCATCCACGAACTCGAGGAAAGCAAGAATCCGCTGGGCCCGTTCCAGGGCCTGGGCGAATCGAGAATGCTGGGCCGCTGAGCGCGGCGCAGGCCCTTTAGTCGCGCAGCCGGATCGCCAGGCTTTGCGTGGAGCGGCCTATCATTCCCTGGGCATCGAAAATGCGCGCCTCGGCCAGGCCGCCGCCGTCCGGTCCGAGCAGCGTGCGCGCGGCGATGCAAATCCATTCGCCCTGCGCCTTGCGCAGCAGGTTGATGCTGAGGTCCGAGTTGACGAAAATATAGCGGTGGAAATCGAGGATGGCGCTGATGCCGTTGCCCGAGTCCGCGGCGACCGCGACGCGCTCGAGCGCGCTCGGTTCCTCCCCGGCGAGCACCGGATGGCGCAGGCGGAACCACACGGCCGACGGGCCGCGAAACGCGACCCCCTGAGCGATCCGGCCCTCGATCAGATCGTGGTAACCGATGGTCTTGCTGGCGAACAGAAACGGGGCCGGCGGCGATTCCTCCACTGAACGCGGCGCCTGCGGCAGCGGATGCCCCGGGAGATCGGCGGGAATTTCCAACTGCGCTTCACGCTGCGCCACCGCGGTGAAGCGCGCCAGTTCCTTGCCGCCGGCGCTCAGGCGCGCGGCCAGATGCGCCACGTTGCGCCCCGCGTACTCCGTCTGCACCGCAATCTCGAGCTCCGCGATCGGGATCGGCCGCAGCAGGTTGGCCGTGAGGCGCGCCACATGCGTCAGCCCCAGCGCCGCCGCGGCGCGCTCTATGCTGCGCGCGACCAGCGCGATCGGCGGCCCCCCGTGCTGGTGATCCGGATGCCAGGGGCCGCGGGTCAGGTCGGTGGAGGCGTAGGTGCCGTTCGCGAGCGCAAGGTAAGCGCCGGGCGGGAACGGCTCGGGCCCGCCGTCAGATTGGGCTGGGGTCACACGCCGCTCAAAGCAATATTTCGCGCGCCGCGCCGCGCACGTCCATTTCGTATTCGAGGCCCAGCACCGGCGGCCGCGCGATATGCCAGGTGAGCCCGCCTGCGGCCGCGCCGCGCGCCGCGATCTCCGTGCCGACGAGCGCGCCGATGTCCTGCACCGTATAAGCCTGGGTGCTCAGCGCGTCGGCCCAGGAGAATCCCAGCGCAGACAGCCGCTGCTCCATTTCCGCCAGCACGAAACGCACTTTTTCCCGCATCGCCTCGGGCGAGGTCTCGCCGCTGCGCACGGTGCGCTCGGCGAAACTCCCGGCACCGCCGCGCGCCTCGCCGCCGCCGGCGATGATGAAACTGCCGCGCTTCGCCTCCGGCGCGGGCACCGAATAGGAAAAGGCGTAGAGCACGGGCTCGACCGGCGCGTCGTAGGCGGGGCAGACATTGGTGCGCGCCACCGGGTTGGTTTCGTCCTTGTAGATTCCCCAGCGCGCCAGGGTCTGCACGTACGCGCGGTTGAAGTCGCGAAAGCCCTGTTCGCTGAACGGCGCCGGCGAACGCAGTTCGCACGCGGCGAACGCGGTGCTGGGCCGGCCCAGCGCCCTGAGGTGCGCTTCGACCGCGGCAAAGCCCGCGGCCAGCGGCAGCGGCCGCGCCAGGCGCGCGCGTTCGATCGCAAAACCGGGTTCGGCCGCGACCCCGCTCGAATACTGAAACACCGCCTTGAGGTAACGGTAACCGCCTTCCTCGAATACGACCGCCTCCGACATGCCTTGCTCCCGGGATCAGATAGCCGACCGTAACACAGCGGCTCCCGCGGTGGCAACCGAGCGCCGGCGCGCGCCCGGCGTGGTTCAGGCGCCGCGGGCGCGGCGCAGCCTGCGTTCGCGGCGGAAGTGCGACACCGCGAGCAGCAGCGCCGCCGCCTGCAGCAGGGCGCAGAAGTAGAGCGGCGCGCCGATGCGCCAGTCGCCCTTCTCCAGATGGGACACCATCACCAGCAGCGGCGCCGCGAGCAGCGGCGCCAGCACCGCCATCAGGCTGTTCAGGCCGCTCACCGCGCCCAGCGTCTTGCCCTGGCTGCGCGCGTCCGCCGCGCCGGAAATGATGCTCTGGATCGCAGCCGAAACGGTGGAGCCGAAAAAGTTGAGGAAAATGACGGCGAACATCATCCAGCCCTCGGTGGCCGCGCCCCAGGCGGCGTAGGCGAGCGTCGAGGACACCATCCCGATCACGGCCAGGCGCTGCGGGCTGAAGCGCTTGAGCAGGCGGCCCAGCAGCACGCCCTGGGTGATTGCGGACACGACGCCGACCGCGGCGAGCGACCAGCCGTTCTCCAGCGGCCCCCAGCCGAACTTGAACGTCGCGTACAGCACCCAGGAGGTGTAGAGCGTGAACTGGGCCAGGCCGCTGCACGCGACCACGGCCGCGAGCCGCCCCGCGCCTTTCAACTGCGCGAGCCCGCGCAGCGAAGCCACCGGATTCGCCGCGCTCCAGTGGAAGGCGTGGCGGCGCTCCGCCGGCAGCGATTCCGGCAGCACGAAATAGCCGTAGCTCAGATTGAGCAGCGCCAGACCGCCGGCGGCGAAAAACGGCAGGCGCAGATTGATCGCGCCGAGCAGGCCGCCCAGCACCGGACCAAGGATGAAACCGACGCCGAACATCGCGCCGAGCAGACCGAAGCGCTTCGCCCGCCCCTCGGCCGGCGTAATATCGGCGACATAGGCGTTGGCGATGGCGATGTTGGACTGCATGGCGCCGCTCACCAGGCGCACCGCAATCAGCATCCACACTGCGGTCGCGAGCGCGGTGGCGAAAAAGCTCAGCGCGAGCCCGCAAAACCCGAGCAGCAGCACCGGCCGGCGGCCGTGCTGGTCCGACAGCGCCCCCAATATCGGCGAGGCGAAGAAATTCGTCAGGCTGAAAGTAAAGGTCACCACCCCGTACCAGAAAGCCTGATCGCCCTGCGAGCCGGTGAAGCTGCCGACCAGCGCCGGCAACACCGGGATCATCAGGCCTATCGCCATCATGTCGATCAAGGTGGTCAGCATGATGAAAGGCATGGCCGCCTCGCGGTCGGCGCGCGCGGCGAAGAACTTGAACGAAGGCGAAGGTTTGATTGAGGTCATACCCTGGAGCTACCCGAGTCTAGCCGCCAGCGGGCTGGCAACCGAAAAATAGTGTCCGGCGTCCATCCGTCCGGAAAGCCGCGTGCCATGATAACGCCGGCAACGGCACCCAAGCGGTTTATGTGCGCATACTTTCACCCAAATCCCTGACCGGTTATTGGTCGGCACCCGAAGTCGCCGCATCCCGCGGTCCCGCTGCGCGCCATTGAGCATTCGCGGAATTAGCGGTACTCTGGCATCAGTCCGGCCCGGCTCCGACGGGCCTTCTATCACGCATTCCCTTACATCACTGTTTTGCCGGCGAGCACCCCTCAACTCCTACTCCATCCGGAGGCACCCACATGAAATCGCTGCTGCGTTTAGTCCTGCTGTCGTTCGCGCTCGCAAGCCTGGCCGGTGCGGGCCCTGCCCTGGCCCAGGGCTATCCGAACAAACTGGTGCGCCTGATGGTGCCCTTCGCCCCCGGCGGAACCGGCGACGTCCTCGGGCGCCTGCTCGCGGCGAGGCTCAGCGAAGGCCTGGGCCAGCCGGTGATCGTGGAATTCAAACCCGGTGCGGGCACCTCGCTGGCGACCGATTATGTCGCGAAATCCCCGCCCGACGGCTACACCATCCTGCTCTCCGCCTCGACCACCATGTCGATCAATGCGACGCTCTACACCAAACTGCCCTACGTCACCCTGAAGGATCTGGCGCCGGTGAGCATGGTCGCTGCGATTCCCAACCTGCTGGTCGCCAATCGCACCCTGAAGGCCAACAGCGTGCTGGAACTGATCGCGCTGGCCAAGGCCAACCCGGGCAAGCTGAATTACGCCTCTCCGGGCAGCGGCACCACGCCCCACCTAGCGGGCGAATTGTTCAAGCTGGCTGCCGGGATCAATCTCGTGCACGTGCCCTACAAAGGCGCCGGCCCCGCCATCACCGACGTGCTGGGCGGGCATGTGCCCATGCTGTTCGACAATATTCCGTCGGTGCAACCGCATGTCGTCTCGGGCAAAATGAAGGCGATCGGCGTCACCAGCGCGAAGCGCTCGCCGGCCATGCCCAACGTGCCCACCTTCGCCGAGGCGGGGCTCACCGGTTTCGAGGCCAATTCCTGGTGGGCCATCCTGGCGCCGGCGGGAACGCCGAAGGAAATCGTCGCGCGGCTCAACGCCGAAGTGGTGAAGGCGCTGAGCAACCCCGTCTTGAGGGAGCGTTTCATCACCCTCGGCGCCGATCCGTCGCCCAGCACGCCGGAGGAGGCCGCCGCGCACATCAAGGGCGAAGTCGCGAAATGGGGGCCGATCGTCAAAGCCTCGGGCGCGCGCGTCGACTGAAGGCACCGGCCGCGCCGCCGCCTCGGGAGTAGAACCATGAGCATAGACACCGTCGCCGCCTGGCACAGGCTCGTCGCGGCCCAGGACTCGGGCGGCCTGGATGCGCTGCTCGCCGACCATGCCGTGTTCCATTCTCCCGTGGTGCACACGCCGCAGGCCGGGAAGGCCCTGACGCGGGCCTACCTGATGGCGGCGTTTCAAGTGTTCTCCAACCAGACCTTCCGCTATGTGCGCGAGGTCAAAGGGCCGCGCGACGCCGTACTGGAATTTCAGGTCGAGATCGACGGCATCCAGGTGAACGGCGTCGACATGATCAAGTGGGACGACGGCGGCAGGATCGTGGAGTTCAAGGTGATGCTGCGCCCGCTAAAGGCGGTCAACCTGATCCATCAGAAAATGGGCGCGATGCTGCAGCGGATGCAGTGAGCACTGCGATCACGCGAGCGCGCACGCACCGGGCGCGCGGTACACCATTCTAGTGCCCGCACCTCTCTTGCCTCGGATATCCAGCGCGAAATCGTGCGCGGTGCCTTAAACACCTGCTCGGAGATGATCGAGGCAGCAACATCGACGCTCGCGTACTCGCAGCTGAAGTACAGTTCAAGGGCACGCTCCTTGGCTTGCCGATTCTTCAAATGCCTTTTGTCTGCGGCGCCTCTGGCCACCTGACTTTGGGCTTCCTTCAGGAGAGCATCGATGTTGGTCTGCGGCGACATACCTTCGTGCCAGACGTCGGCTATCTCGCCCTCCAAGGTTGGCAGACGGGGAAACAGTTCGGCCATCATTAAGGCTTCCAGTGACTCCATAAGGCATCGCGCCAAATTAAGTTGACTACTTTATTCTTCGAAACAGTAGAAACGCACAGGTTCGCTCACCGCCAAAGCACAAGAATACGTGCAATTTATTTTGTCGCGGCGCCTAAGGTTGGCAACGACCGATTCGTTCAGGTTGATTCGTTCCGCCTGGAAAGACTCGCTAATCGCGCAGCCGAGCTTGTACACGGACAGCACGCGCAAATAGTCCTGAGTAATCACTTCGGTCATCCCTGCCGGCACCATTAGGTCCTGAGAAAGAATTGCATCGCTCAGCCAGTCCAAGTCGCGCTCATCATCGCGGGCCACGTCGGCATCGTCAGAATTTGATCGCGCGTTCTGGATGGCCGCCTCGATCATTCCGTTGACGCAAGCAAGCAGGCCCTCTAACTGCCGCGGGCTGTATCCGGATAGGTCTGCCCGATTCGGCGTGACGATACGGATAGCCTGCGGCAGTCCGGGCAGTTTCTCCAGCGGAGTATCGAGGGCGAGGGCGAGTAATTGGGTGTTCACGACCTTGTCATTTAACCAGCCCAGTGCTAAAAAATCCAGGAATGGCCGCCGCCATCCCGGGTCCGCAGGTGACAGTCGTGATGATTGTGACGGTTGGCGCCTATTGTTAACGTCGCCAGGAGAGAGGTATGCCCGAGAAAAAAGAGGTCCTTCCTGCCCGAAAACCAATGCGGCCGGCGCAAGCGCGAGGCTTCGCTACAGACAGGCCATAATTTCGGGTTTGCAGGGTGTGCGGTTTGCACCTCGACCGGCGCCCGACAATCATGCGTAACGCCGCGCCAGTGCTGGGTTTGCGCCGGATAGACGGGGTGGCGAGGAGACGACCCGAGTGCGAAACTGGTGCGCACTGGTTTGCACCCCACTCGACTATTTTCCGGCGGTCTGCAAGCGGAACGCACGACCCCGGGGGCGGCTAGCGTCTGGCCAAAAAAGAGCTAGTAAAGTATTAACCAGTTTGGTAAACTACTTTAAATTCCTCCTGTCCAATGGATATCGATTTTGCAAATGCCAAACTCCGGGCGCTGTGCGAGCAGCACACGCGCATGGTGGGCGCATTCGGTTTGCCTTGCGCGAAGAAGCTGCAAAGCAGGTTGGCTGACCTTGATGCGGTGGCGTTTGTTGCCGAATTGGTCGCCGGTCGGCCGCACCCTTTGAAGGGCGATCGTCTTGGGCAGTTTGCAGTGGATTTGCATGGGGCAGTCCGGTTGGTGTTCGAACCGGACCAGGTTCCCGTACCGAGAAACGCGGACAAATCGATTGCATGGAATCAGATCAACAAAGTACGCATCATTTTTATAGGGGATTACCATGACTGACGTCGCTCGTGCATTTACGCCAGATTGGGTGTCGCCCCCGGGAAGCACGGTCGCCGACCTGCTTGAGGAACGGGGCTGGACCCAGCAGGCGCTTGCCCAGCGTTCTGGATTCACCACAAAGCACATCAGCCTATTGATCAACGGTAAGGCGCCCATTACCGAGGACACGGCCGTGAAACTGGAGCGTGTGCTTGGCAGCACCATGCGCTTCTGGATGACGCGCGAAGCGCAGTATCGCGAAGCCCTCGCGCGGCTGGAGGAGAGAAAATCGCTTTCGGGTAAGGCGGAATGGCTGCAGCGCCTGCCAATCAAGGAGATGGCGCGCTTCGACTGGATTCGATTGTTCGCGAACAAAGGTGATCAAGTCCGCGAATGCCTGCGTTTCTTTGGCGTGGCTTCGGTGGACGCTTGGGAAAAGCAATATAGAGACCCGTTGGTTGCGTTCCGTGCCTCGGCCAAACTACCGAAGGAAGTGGGCCCGGTCGCCGCTTGGCTCCGGCAAGGCGAGCGCGAGGCTGAGCTTATTGATTGCAATGCGTTTGATCGGACGGTGTTCAAGCAGGTGCTTAGCGAAGCGCGCCAACTGACCAACGAGGGCGGTCCGGACGTGTTCGTCCCGCAACTGGTGAAAGCGTGTGCCCGGGCTGGCGTGGCGGTGGTACTTGTTCCGGCCCCCAAGGGCTGTCCGGCGAGCGGAGCGACGCGCTGGCTGAGTGCTGAGAAAGCTCTGCTCATGCTGAGTCTGCGCCACAAATCCAACGATCATTTTTGGTTTTCGTTCTTTCACGAAGCCGGGCATTTGCTGCTTCACGGCAAGAAAATGCTATTTGTTGATGTTGACAATCGGGTCGATGGCGCGGACGAAGATGAAGCCGATTCTTTCGCCGGCAGTTGGCTGATTTCGTCGGCCGATGCTGCGCGGCTACCTGCTGTTCCGAAAACTAATCAAGGAATACAGGCCTTTGCGAAGCAGATCGGCGTAGCACCGGGAATTGTGGTTGGGCGGATGCAGAAGGAGAGGTTATTGCCATGGACGCATCTCAACGGGCTCAAGGTCCGTTACCGCTGGGCGCATGAAAGCTGATATTTAGCGACAAATCACATGTGTCCGGTAGATTTCAGAACAAAAACATCTGGTTATCGATGTAGGGGTCGTTAAAATTCAGTAGCGCGTCTGTAACCAGTTGGTCGATTGGAATTTTCTCGAACATGTTGACCTCGAAAATGTTCAGCAGCAGATGTGGCGATGCGGGGAGATTCAGTCGTTTCCTGGCGATGACGACGATGAGATAGACGCAGACGGCGATCCAAATTTGCGACTTGACGGCGTTGATGGAGTTGCCGAAGAAATGCTTGATCGACAGGTTTTGCTTTATCCACTTGAAGAAGGTCTCGACCTGCCAGCGCTTGCGGTAGATTTCTGCGATGGTGAGCGCTGGCAAGTCGAAGCGATTGGTCAGGAACACGAGGAACTTGTCGGTTTCGAAGTCGCGATAGGAGACGCGGCGCAAGCGCTCTGGGTAGGCGAGCTTCGATTTGGGTGTGGCGAGCAGGATGCTTTGATCGCTGCGCAACCCAGTCGATTTGTCGACCTCGCGCGAGGCGACCCAGGTGTAGCGCAGATTGTCTTTGGCACGGATGACGAAGGAGACTTGGCTTTGGTGCAGCGATTGCAGTCTGGCGAAATCGAGATAGCCGCGGTCCACGACAACGATCGAGCCCGCTGGCCAGTGAATCGAGGTATCGAGCACATTGACATCGTGCACTTTGCCGGTGGTGATATGGACGAAAACCGGAATGGCGCCGCGCAGATCGACGATGGTATGGGCCTTGACTGCCGCCTTGGTCGTGCGGAAGTCCGCCCAAGGAAACAGCGTCAGACACAAATCGATGGTCGTGGAGTCCAACGCATAGAGCGGCTCCTTGAGACCCAGGCCGCTGTCCTCGCCCTGATGCAATTCGACCGCTATGGCAATCAACCGATGACCGAGCGCCTCGAACAATCGCCAGTCGCGTCGCTCGTTGGCATCGGCCAGGGTAGTTCGAGAAATCTTGCCGCGAAACCCGATGTGATAAAGCTTGGAGCGCTGCGAGTTCAGACAAGCTACCAGATCGCGCAAGCCCTCGCGTCGAGTGAGTTGGGAGTACGCGATGCACAGAAAATGGTTCCAGGCCGAGAAATGTTTGATGCCGTGATTCGATGCGAACCGATCGACCAGATGCTCGAAGTGGCTGAACGGGACAAAACCCAACAACTGCGCGAAAACCGACCGACCGCGATTCATGGCGTCGCCTCGTATGCCAAGAAAACTGGCAACGATACGGGACAAAAACCGCTTGCGATTTCAAATCGTCGGAATCGGGCATCATGCCTAAACCCGCGTCAGTATTGGGCTGCAGCTCAGTGACATCAAAATCTACCGGACACATGTGGCGACAAATATAAAAGATCAATACGCGATGCCTACTCTTGATTGGATCGGAAAACAAGCCGTCGTCAGACATCACAAGGACGTGCCATACAGGTTGCTGGAGCCGGTGACTGAACTCTGTTGCGGTGATGGCGGGCGACGCGGCGGCGATCCTGCGCGCCGAATCCGACGAGCAGATAAAACTGATAGGCAGCGCGAATCAGCGTGAGGCCGTGATGGCCAACCTGCAGAAGCGCGCTCCCAAATTCAGCGAAGCATAGCTACCCGCCGGCTTGCGCCCCCTAGTTCGCCTGCGCGCCCGAATCCTTGACCACCTTGCCCCAGCGCGCGATTTCGCTTTTCACATGCGCGTCGAGCTGCGCCGGCGTCGAGCCGACGATCTGATAGCCGTAGCCCTCGATCCGCTGCTTCGCATCCGGCTGGGCCATGGCCTTGATGAACTCTGCGTTCAGTTTCTGCACGATGGGCGCAGGCGTGTTCGCAGCGGCAAAAATGCCGTACCAGGCCGAGATGTCGAACCCCGGCACGCCGGATTCGGCGATGGTCGGCACCTGCGGCAGCACGAGCGAGCGCTTCGCCGTCGACACCCCGATCGCGCGGAACTTGCCGGCCTGGATCTGCGCCAGAGAGGACGACAGGCTGTCGAACATCAAGTCGACTTCGCGCCCGAGGAGGCCGGCGACCGCCGGCCCGCTGCCTTTGTAGGGCACGTGCACGATGTCGATGCCGACCACGGACTTGAAATATTCGACCGCCAGGTGGCTGGTGTTGCCCGGCCCGGCCGAGCCGTAATTCAGCTTGCCAGGATTGGCCTTGGCCGCGGCGATCAGGTCCTGGATCGAGTGAATGTTCGACTGCGCGTTCACCACCACCACCAGCGGCAGGGTCGCGGCGAGCGTAATGGACGTGAAATCCTTCACCGTGTCGTAGGGCAGTTTCGGCACCAGCGTGGCGTTGATCGCGTGCGCGGTCAGCAGCATCACCATGTTGTAGCCGTCCGGGGCCGACTTGGCGATGAAGTCCGCGCCTATGGTCGAGCCCGCGCCCGGCTTGTATTCGATCAG
>JAJZUN010000042.1 GCA_021848555.1 Pseudomonadota bacterium
GGACCGTCACCGGCATCATCAAGCGCAAGCAGGCGGAAGAGTCCCTGCGGCGCGTCAACCGCTTATATGCCACCCTCACCCAGGTCAATCAGACCATTGTCAGAGTAAAAGAACGGGAACAACTGTTTGCAGCAATCTGCCGCATTGCGATCGAGTTCGGCCAGTTCCGCATGGCCTGGATTGGACTGATAGACAGGCCGAGCGGGCAGGTGAAACCGGTGGTCCATGCCGGAAACGAAGACGGGTACCTGCAGCACATCGTCGTCAGCGTCGACGAGGCGGATCGTTTCGGCAAAGGTCCCAGCGGCAGGACAATACGGACGGGGCAAGTCGTCACCTGCGACGACATCCGGACCGACCCCAGGATGCAGTCCTGGCGGGAAGAAGCCCTGAAACGCGGCTATCTGTCTTCGGCGGCGGTGCCTTTTCGTCTCCAGGGCCAGGTCATCGGCGCACTTAATCTCTACGCTGCCGAGCCGGGCTCTTTCGACGAGGAGCAGCGGCGCCTGCTGGATGAAATCGCCGCGGACATTTCGTTCGCGCTGGATTCGATGGCCGCGGAGACAGAGCGCAAGCAATCAGAGGAACTGTTGCACGCAAGCCTGCGCTTGAGCGAATACGCGCTCAACCATACGCTCGACGAGTTGCTCACCAAGACACTGGACGAAGCAGAACGCCTGACCGGGAGCGAGGTCGGTTTCTTCCACTTTCTCGAGGCGGACCAGAAAACGCTTTTGCTGCAGAACTGGTCCAGCAACACGCTGCAAAACATGTGCACCGCCGAGGGCAAGGGACAGCACTATCCGGTGGATCAGGCCGGGGTATGGGTGGACTGCATCCGCGAAGGCCGCCCGGTCATCCACAACGATTACGCCAGTCTGCCGCACCGCAAGGGCCTGCCGCAGGGCCACGCGCCGGTTATCCGTGAACTGGTTGTTCCCATCACCCGCGGCGAGCAGACCGTGGGGATCATCGGCGTCGGGAACAAGCCGGGGGAATACGACGAGAAGGATATCGAAATCGTATCCAGGTTCGCCAACCTTGCCTGGGAGATCGTCGTCGCCAAGCGGGCCGAGGCGGCCATGCGTGAAGTCAAAGAGTTGTTCGCGCTATTCATGCGCCATTCGCCAATTTACGCCTACATCAAAGACGTGACTCCGAGCGAAAGCCGCGTGCTACAAGCCAGCGAGAATTTTCGTCAGATGATCGGCGTTCCTGGTTCGGATATGGCAGGCAAGACCATGGCGGAGCTGTTTCCGCCGGAGTTCGCCGCGAAGATCACCGCGGACGACTGGGCCGTAGTTTCCGGTGGCAAGGTGGTGGAACTTGAGGAGAATTTGAATAACCGTAGCTATGACACTATCAAGTTCCCTCTGGTCAGGGGCGATAGAACCTTACTTGCCGGATACACCATCGATATCACCGAGCGCAAGCAGGCGGAGAACGAAATCCGCCGGCTCCACGAGGATCTGCAGCGGCATGCCGCAGAACTCGAAGAGCGCGTCGCCGAACGCACCGCCGAGCTCGCAACCGCGAAGCAAAGGGCCGAGACGGCCGACCGGATCAAGTCGGCGTTCCTCGCCACCATGTCGCATGAACTGAGGACGCCGCTCAATTCCATCATCGGCTTCACCGGCCTCTTGCTGCAGAAACTCCCCGGACCGCTGAATGCCGAACAGGAAAAGCAGCTCGGTTTCGTGCGCGATGCCGGGCGCCACCTGCTCGCGCTGATCAGCGACGTGCTCGACATCTCCAAGGTCGAAGCGGGCGAGCTGCATCTGGAGCATGCGCCGTTCGACCTCTCCGCGCTGCTCGAGCGGATGGGCGGGGCCTTCGCCGCGGAGGCGGCGCGCCGTGGCCTGGCCGTTAGACTTGAGCCCTGCACGGAGGCGGCGATGGTGACGGGCGACGCGCGCCGCGTGGAACAGGTGCTCAACAACCTGCTCTCCAATGCCCTGAAGTTCACGCCCCGGGGCAGCATCACCCTCGCCTGCACGCGCGAGAACGATGCGTTCGTGATCGCCGTCGCCGATACCGGCGTGGGCATCAAGCCCGAGGACATGGACAAGCTGTTCAAGCCTTTCGGCCAGATCGAGACCGCGCTCCCCGGATTGCGCGATGGGACCGGGCTCGGCCTGGCGATCTCCAAGCATCTGGTGGAGGCGATGGGGGGCGAGGTGCGGGCCCAGAGCGAGCCGGGCAAAGGCAGCCGCTTCAGCTTCACCCTGCCCGCGAAAGGAAAACCATGAACGTGCTGGTGATCGAGGACAACGAGCAGAACCTGTATCTGGTGCGTTTCCTGCTGGAAGCGCGTGGGCACCGCATCGCCGAGGCAAAAAGCGGCCCGGAGGGCATCGCCGCGGCGCGCGCAGCGGCGCCCGACCTGATCCTGCTCGACATCCAGTTGCCGCAGATGGATGGCTACGCGGTGGCACAGGCGTTGCGCGGGAATCCGGCGCTCGACGCGGTGCCGATCGTGGCGGTCACCTCCTACGCCATGAGCGGCAATCGGGCGCAGGCGCTGGCGGCGGGTTGCGACGCCTACATCGAGAAGCCCATCGATCCGGACAGCTTTGGCACCGAGGTCGAGGCCGCCGCCGCGGCCGGCCGCAGAATAGAGAAAGAAGCCCCATGAGCCATGTGCTGATCGTCGATGATCTGGAAGAGAGCCGCTATCTGCTCCAGACCCTGCTTGAGGGCAACGGCTACCGGGTGACGGCCGCGGCCAACGGCCTCAACGCGCTCGCCGCCGCACGGCGCGCGCCGCCGGATGTGATCGTGTCGGACGTGCTGATGCCGACGATGGACGGCTTCGCGTTGTGCCGGGCGTGGATGCAGGAATCAACGCTCAGTGGCATTCCCTTCATTTTCTGTTCCGCCACCTACACCGACCCCGAGGACCAGCGCTTCGCCCTGGCGCTGGGCGCAGTGCGCTATCTGATCAAGCCCCTGGAGGCGGAGGTATTTCTCGCGGAGTTGAAGACCGTGCTGCAGGAGTGGGCCAAGCGCCCCGCGCCCGGCCCCGCCTCGCCGCTGGATGAGCCCGCATTCTACGCGCTGCACGATGCCGCGCTCGCGCGCAAGCTAGAGCGCAAGATCACGCAACTGGAAGCGACGAATCGCAAACTGCGCGAGAGCGAGGAGCGCTACCGCGATCTGGTGGAAAACAGCCACGACCTGATCTGCACCCACGATTTGGACGGAAAGCTGCTTACCGTGAACGCAGCGGTAGCGCGGCTCAGCGGTTATTCCAGGGAAGCGCTGCTGTCGATGAACTTGGCCGATCTGCTCACGCGCGGAGCCCGCGATCGCTTCGCCGCGTACCTCGCCGAAATCCGCAGCACCGGCGCGGCGCGCGGCCTGCTGCACATCCGCACCGCGGGCGGCGAGACGCGCTGGTGGGAATACGACAATACGCTGAGGACCGAGGGGGTACCTGCCCCGGTGGTGCGCGGCATGGCGCACGACGTCACCGAGCGCAGGGCCGCCGACGCGAGAATCCAACGCCTCAACAATCTCTACGCCGCCTTGAGCCAGTGCAACGAGGCCATCACGCGCTCCGGCAGCGAGGAAGAATTGTTCCCGCAAGTCTGCCGCGACGCGGTCGAGTTCGGCGGCATGAAGATGGCGTGGATAGGACTGCTGGACGAAGCGACCCAGCGGGTAAAGCCGGTTGCCGCCTACGGCGAAGGGGTTGAATATCTTGAGCCTATCGAGATTTCGGCCGATGCCGGCAGCACCTTCGGCTGCGGTACGGTCGGCACTGCGCTGCGCGGGAAACGGCCGGTCTGGTGTCAGGATTATCCGAATGACCCGATGACCGCCCCCTGGCATGAACTCGGCGCCCGCGCCGGCTGGGGTTCCGCGGCTACCCTGCCACTGTACAAGAACGGTACCGTCGTCGGCGCTTTTGTCCTGTTTTCCGGCGAGATCAATGCATTCGATGAAGTGGTGCGCGGCCTGCTGGTGAATATGGCGCTGGATGTCAGCTATGCGCTCGACCATTTTTTCCGCGAGTCCGAGCGCAGCAAGGCGGAAGCGGCGCTGCGCGAAAGCGAGGCGCGTTTCCGCGATCTGTTCGAGTGCAACCCGCTGCCGATATTCGCGCTGGACAAGGAAACCTTGAGGTTCATCACGGTCAACCAGGCGACGATCGAGAAATACGGCTACTCGCGCGAAGAGTTCCTGGCGATGACCATACTCGACTTGCAGGCCGCCGAGGACCGCGCCCGAGTCGATGCGGAATTGCGCGAGCAATATGCACGCGGCCCGGACGAGATTGCGCACCGCGATCGCAGGCATGTCACCAAAGACGGCCGGATCATCTTCGCGCATATTGTGGCGCAGCCGATCAGGCTCGGCGGCCGGCAGGCCAGATTGGTCACGGTCAGCGACGTCACCGAGCGCAGACTGCATGAGGCCGCATTGCGCCATCTCAACGAGGACCTCGAGCGGCGCGTCGAGGAGCGCACCCGTGCCCTGCAGTCGGCCAACCAGGAACTGGAGGCGTTCTCCTATTCCGTGTCGCACGACCTGCGCACGCCGCTGCGGGCGATCAACGGCTTCAGCCGCCTGTTGGAACAGGACTACGCCGGCCAGATCGACGCGCACGGCCGGGACATGCTCAATCGCGTGGCCGCGGGCGCCGAAACCATGGGCCATCTGATCGACGACCTGCTCGATCTGTCGCGGATCTCGCGCAGGGAGATACGGATCGGGCCGGTGGACCTGTCCGCGCTGGCGCGCGAAGTGGCCGGGGAATTGCAGGCGGCGGAGCCCGCGCGTAGCGCCGAGTGGGTGATTGCGCCGCGACTGACGACTCAAGGCGATCCGGGTTTGCTCCGCGTGCTGCTGCAGAACCTGCTGGGCAATGCGTGGAAATACAGTTCCCGGCGCGAAGCGGCGCGGATCGAGTTCGGCCTGGACGAAAAGGACGGCCGGGCGGCTTATTTCGTGCGCGACAACGGCGCCGGGTTCGACATGGCTCACGCCGGGAAATTGTTCGGCGCTTTCCAGCGGCTGCATGCATCGGCCGAGTTTCCGGGCAGCGGCATCGGTCTGGCCACCGTCGCGCGCATCATCCGCCGCCATGGCGGCGAGATCTGGGCCGAGGGCCGCGTCGGCGAGGGCGCGACTTTTTATTTCACCCTGGGCTCCGGGGACAAGCCTGCGTCGGCGCCGCGCTGATCGCCGCGGCGCAGGATGCGCGCCGGCTTCCGCCATGCCGGGCACCGCTGAAAAAAGTAAAGCCTGTCTGCTGGCGCCAGCGGACACCGGCGCCGAAACGTTCGCCGCCGCGCTCGTTTCAACTCTTCGCAGTGAAGCTCGGCAAAGTCAGATGCCAGTGGATTGCGGCGATGCGGGTGAGGAATATCGCCGCCATGGCGAGCAGGCTCGCGATCGATGCGGCGAGGCCCGCGTGCAGCAAGCCGATGAATACCATGGCGCCGGCCCAGGACGCGGTCGCATACAGCTCGCCGCTGAACACCAGCGGCACCTCGTTGCACAGGATGTCGCGCAGCACGCCGCCGAACACCCCGGTCACCACGCCGAGAAAGGTCGCGACGAACCAGGGCGCGCCGTGGGTGAGCGCGACCTGGGTGCCGATGACGGTAAACAGGGCAAGTCCGAGCGCATCCGGCACCAGGAACAGATTGGCCGGCAGGCGCGCGAGGCGCACCAGCACGAAAGTCGCCACGCCCGCGGCGATGGCGGCAACCAGGTAAGTCTGGTCCGCGACCCAGAACACCGGCCGCTCGAGCAGCAGGTCGCGTATGGTCCCACCGCCCAGCGCCGAGGTCAGCGCCACCAGCACCACGCCGAACAAGTCGATCGGCTTGCGCCCCGCCTCCAGTACGCCGGTGATCGCGCTCACCGCCACCGCGCTCATGGTGATCACATAGATCAACTCGCCCATCGCCAAACTCCGTCGGTTGGAAAGTCCCGCGCGGCCATGTTACCCGGCAGTCCGAGAATCGGGAGACGCCAATTGGATGAAGAAGCGGATCACTGCCTGATCCCCAGCCAATATGCCTTCGCGCATCTAAGCCTCTTCCGAGGGGGGCTTGAACTGTGCATCCACCGGAACCTGATAACCGTTGGCGAGCCGGTTGGTCTGGTTGGCCATGCCCACGACCGCCAGCAGCTCGCCCAGCATTTCGTCGGTCATGCCTTTGGCCCGCGCCGATGCGATGTGCGAGTGGATGCAGTACTCGCAGTTGTTGGTGGCGCTCACCGCGACATAGATCATCTCCTTGGTCAGCGGATCGAGCCTGCCGGGGCTCATCACCTCCTTCACGCCGGCCCAGATGCGCCTGAGCGTAGGCGGGTGGCTCGCGAGGGTCTTCCAGAAGTTGTTGACCCAGTCGCTGTTGCGCGTCGACATGATGTCGTCGTAGACGCTCTTGACCTCGGACGGGGCGCCGTCCAATTCGACCATTTTGACCATGGGCATGCGCGTGCTCCTCGCTATGGAATAGGCCCATTGTAGCCGCTGATCGGCGAAATCCGGCCCCGCCTGCAACCATGTATCATTTTGCCTGTCCAATGCACGACGCCTGCCACACCTAATTGGAAAAGCTTTAAGCCGATGACTGCGAAAACCGCAAAACCCGATGCCGAATGGCGCAAGCTGCTCAGCGACCAGCAGTTCCAGGTCACGCGCCGCAAAGCCACCGAGCGCCCGTTCAGCGGCGAGTACAACGACTGCAAGGATGCGGGCACCTACAACTGTGTCTGCTGCGGCGCGGCCCTGTTCAGTTCGACCCACAAATTCGACTCCGGCTCGGGCTGGCCCAGCTATTGGCAGCCGGTTTCGCCGGACGCCGTGAAGACGACCGAGGACTACAGCCATCTCATGCTGCGCACCGAGGCGATGTGTGCCAGCTGCGATGCCCACCTCGGGCATGTATTCGATGACGGGCCGGCGCCCACCGGCCTGCGTTACTGCATCAACTCCGCGTCGCTGAAACTTGAGAAATAGACAGTTTAGTCAATGGCTTGCGCGAGACGACCAGACGCCAAGACACCCCCAACACGGGCACTGCGGCCACACACCTTGCGTCGTTGAACTGAGCCGGCGCCGTCGCCCTGGCCTGCTATAATCCACGCCCATGAAATTTCTGTTCGATTTGTTTCCGATCATCCTGTTTTTCATCGCCTTCAAGCTGCAGGGGATCTACGTCGCCACCGGGGTCGCGATCGCGGCGAGCTTTGCCCAGATCGGCTGGCTGTGGCTGCGAGGCCGCAAGATAGACACGATGCTGTGGCTGAGCCTGGCGATCATCGTCGTCTTCGGCAGCGCCACCCTGTTGTTGCACGACGAAACCTTCATCAAGTGGAAGCCGACGGTGCTGTACTGGCTGTTCGCCTGCGTGCTGACCGGCAGCGCGCTCCTTTTCCACAAGAACCTGATACGCGCCATGCTCGGGGAGCAGATTCAGATGCCGGATACGGCCTGGAGCAAACTCAATTTGAGCTGGGCCGGATTTTTCGCGAGCATGGGTTTTCTCAATCTCTACGTCGCCTTCAACTACCCCACCGACACCTGGGTCAATTTCAAGCTGTTCGGCGGCATGGGCTTGATGCTGGCCTTCGTCATCGGACAGGGGGTGTTCCTGGCCAAGTACGTGGAACAGAAAGAGGCCGAGTGAGACGCGCATGAACATCGCCCAAGCGATCGAACACAAACTCGCGGCGCTGCAGCCCAAGCGCCTCGAGCTTACCGACGACAGCGCCCTGCATGCCGGACACGAGGGTGCGAAAGGCGGCGGCCATTTTTCGCTCACCATCGTGTCGCCGCAGTTCTCGGGCAAGAACACCGTTGCGCGCCACCGCATGATCTATGCGGCGCTCGGCGCCATGATGCAGCAGCAAATCCACGCCCTCGCGATCCGCGCCTACGCGCCGGGGGAATCCGATGATTTTTCACAACCGCAGTAAATTTAGAGGAACAACCATGCAGCCCACACTTTCCCGCCTGACACTGGCTCTGGCCATCGCGCTGACGCTACCCGGTCTCGCCCAGGCGCAGGCCGGCGCGGCAGGCGCCAAGATCGCGACGGTCAACGGCAGCGCCATCCCCAAGAACCGGGTGGATGCCATAGTGCGCGCCCAGGAGGCGCAGGGCCAGAAGGATACGCCCGAACTGCGCGCTGCGATTCGCGACCGCCTGATCACACTGGAAGTCCTGGCGCAGGAAGCCGACCGCAAAGGCCTCGGCAAGAGCGCTGATACCATCGCCCAAATCGCGCTGGCGCGCACCAATATCCTGGTGCAAGCCTTCCGCAACGATTACCTCAAGCAGCACCCGGTGACCGAAGCCGCGCTGAAAGCCGAGTACGAGAAGATCAAGACGCAGATGGGCGACAAGGAGTACAAGGCGAGCCACATCCTGGTGGAACAAGAGGCCGAGGCCAAGGAAATCATCGAGAAGCTGAAAAAAGGCGAGAAGTTCGCGGACTTGGCAAAAACCTCCAAGGATCCGGGCTCCAAGGACCACGGCGGCGACCTGGACTGGAACCTGCCGGGCGGCTTCGTCAAGCCCTTCTCCGACGCCATGGTCAAGTTGGAGAAAGGCAAATACACCGAAACGCCGGTCCAGTCCCAGTTCGGCTGGCATGTGATCAAACTCGACGATGTGCGCACGGCGAAGTTCCCCGATTACGACGAGGTCAAGCCGAAGATCGAGCAGCGCCTGCAGGAAACGATGTTCGAGAAAGCCGTGGCCGATCTGCGCGCGAAGGCCAAGGTCGAGTAAGCCTGCCGTAAGTCAACGCAGATCGATTCCAGCGGGGGCGCCAGCCCCCGCTGGCGTTTTGGATACAGCGTTTCGAATGCTGTCGCATGCCACCGACAATACGGTTAACAACCGCGACGGCTTGTTTTTCTCACAAGATCGTCGATTGTGCACGGATGGCTTCTTATCCGTGGACAATCGACGATCCGCGCGGACGGTCTTTCGTCCGCGCAACATCGCGGCTCTGCGACAAAGAGCGCGCAATTCCAGTCACCAGGTATGGTCACAGCAGAGTAGACTCCATGGCCCTCAAGGCAACGATATTCAAAGCCGAGCTTCAAATCGCCGACATGGATCGCAATTATTACCACGACCATGCGCTCACCCTGGCGCGCCACCCTTCGGAGACGGACGAGCGCATGATGGTGCGCCTGCTCGCCTTCGCGCTGAACGCCAGTGATGCCTTGACCTTCGGCAAGGGCCTGAGCACGGACGACGAGCCCGACCTGTGGCAGAAAGACCTGACCGGCGCGATCGAACTCTGGATAGACGTCGGCCTGCCGGACGAGAAACGCATACGCCGGGCCTGCGGCCGCGCGCGGCAAGTGCTCGTCTACAGTTACGGTGGCCAGGGCGCCGCCATCTGGTGGGATCAAAACCGCGACAAACTCGAGCGAAACCGGAACCTGACGGTGATCTCGGTGCCGATAGCGGCCAGCCAGGGGCTGGCGAAGCTGGCAGCGCGCAATATGCAGCTGAACTGCACCATCCAGGACGGCCAGGTCTGGCTCGGAGACGCTGCGGAGCGGGTAGAGGTGGACCGCACGTTCACCAAGATCGCGCCCGCTGAGGGAAGCTCCTGGAATTAGGCGTCCAGACCTTTCTTCAGCAATTCGGCCACCACTTCGTTCAAGCCGGTGTTGCGCTCCTGCGCCAGCGCCTGTATCTGCTTCACCAGATCGCCGTTGAGCTTGACCGCGAACGGCACCAGGCCCAGCGCCTGGTCGAGCTTGCGCTGTTCGCGCCGTTCCATGGCGGGTCCGGCGTCCTTGCCGAAACGGCCGGGCGTGCCAAAGCGGTTCACCCCGCCTTTGATTTTCAGCCCCTTGTTCTTTTCCAGGTCGGTTTTCTTCACGTCTGCATATCCCAGTCAATTAAGCAACGTCACGCATTATCGCATCCATGCCATCATAGAGGGGGAGCTGCCAAATCCACCCCGGACTATTTGACCCAGATCAAAGCCCACCGAGCGCATGACCTCTACAGTACTCACCCTATGCAATCCCAGATGCCCCCGCTGATCCCTTAGCGCGCCCCGAATCGTGTCCATTCCGGAATTAGTCTGCCCTGCCGGCAACCTGCCCTCGCTCAAGACCGCCGTGGATAACGGCGCCGACTGGGTCTATATGGGCCTCAAGGACGAGACCAACGCGCGCAATTTCGCCGGCCTCAATTTCGATGCCAGGGGCGCGGGCGAAGGCCTGCGTTACGCCCATGCGGCCGGCGCGAAAATGCTGCTCGCGATCAACACCTTTCCCCAGGGCCAGGCCGCGCCGCGCTGGCAGCGCGCCATCGATGGCGCCGCCGACCTCGGCATAGACGCGGTGATCCTCGCCGACGCCGGCCTGATGCGCTACGCGGCCGAACGCCACCCGCAATTGCGTCTGCACCTGTCGGTGCAGACCTCGGCCACCAACTACGAGGCGATCAATTTCTACCACGAGCGCTTCGGCATATCGCGCGCAGTGCTGCCGCGCGTGCTCTCGCTCGCGCAGGTCGCCGACGTGATCAGGAACACCCCGGTGCCGATCGAAGTGTTCGGTTTCGGCAGCCTGTGCGTCATGGTCGAGGGACGCTGCGCCCTGTCGTCCTACGTCACCGGCGAATCGCCCAACACGCGCGGCGTATGCTCGCCGGCCAAGGCGGTGCGCTGGGAGAAACACGGCGACGTCCTTGACGCCCGCCTGAACGGCGTGCTGATCGACCGCTTCCAGCCCGGCGAGAACGCCGGCTATCCGACCCTGTGCAAAGGCCGTTTCGACGTCGACGAGGAAACCTATTACGCCATCGAAGATCCGTCCAGCCTCAATGCGATGGAGTTGTTGCCGCAATTGGCGAACATCGGCGTGGCGGCGATCAAAATAGAAGGCCGCCAGCGCAGCCCGGCCTACGTCGCCGCGGTGACGCGCATCTGGCGCGCCGCGATCGACAGCTACGCGAAAAGCCCGGAGCGCTTTTGCGTCCAGCCCGACTGGGCCAACGGCCTCGCGCGCGTGGCCGAAGGCCAGCAGCACACGCTGGGCGCGTATCACCGCAAATGGAAGTGAGATGAAAATCAGCCGAAGGAACGCCAGATGAAACTGGCCCTGGGCCCGGTGCTCTATTACTGGACGCGCGAAGTGGTGCAGGCCTTCTACGCCGGCGTCGCCGACTCGGCCGTCGACATCGTCTACCTGGGCGAAGTGGTGTGCTCGCGCCGGCACAACCTGCGCCTGGACGACTGGCTGGGCCTGGCGCGCGAGCTCGCCGCCAGCGGCAAGCAAGTCGTACTGTCCTCGCAGGCCCTGATCGAATCCGAATCGGACCTGAAGACCCTGCGCCGCATCGCCGCCAACGGCGATTTCACGGTCGAGGCCAATGAAATGGGCGCGGTGCGCCTGCTCGCGGGCCGCGTGCCCTTTATCGCCGGGCCGCACCTCAACATCTACAACAACGAAACGCTGGCCTGGTTCGCCGAACTCGGCGCGACCCGTTTCGTGCTGCCGCTGGAATTGTCGCGCGACACTCTGCGCGAACTGCAGGCCGCGCGCCCGGCCGGCATGCAGACCGAGGTGTTCGCCTACGGCAAGATGCCGCTTGCGTTCTCCGCGCGCTGCTTCACCGCGCGCCACCACGATCTGCCCAAGGACGACTGCCAGTTCCGCTGCCTGGAGGACGCCGACGGCCTCGCGCTCAACACGCGCGACAAGGACAAGTTCCTGACGCTGAACGGCATCCAGACCCAGTCGGCGCTGGTGTACGAT
>JAJZUN010000043.1 GCA_021848555.1 Pseudomonadota bacterium
CCGGCTCGTTATAACCCCGCTAGGGGCACCCTAAAGAGGGGCGGATCAAATTTAGCCAGGAATTTTTGGCTAGCGAAAGAGTATATCATGAAGCATCGCTGCCATTCAAGAAATGTAAGACTAAACAGCAGATTAAGCTGCACACACCTACCCCGGCGGGACAGCTTGCTGCAGCGCGCAAGCTGCCCTTCGCCCCGCTGACGTGGCCTGCATCGTAGACTGCCGGCTTTGCGGACCGTCCGGATAGGGTTCCAGGCCTCAGGCGGCGCTTCCCTTACTCCGGGCTATCCTTTATCCTTCCCCCCCTTTGAGCGCAACCCGCAGATGACCATCCAGATCAAGACCCCGGAAGAGATCGACAAAATGCATCTGGCGGGACGCCTCGCCGCAGAAGTGCTCGATTTCATTGGTCCGCACGTCAAACCCGGGATCACGACGGGCGAACTCGACACGCTGTGCCATGACTACATGGTCAAAGTGCAGAAGACGGTGCCGGCCCCCCTCAACTATGCGCCGCCGGGCTACCAGCCTTACCCCAAGTCGATCTGCACCTCGATCAACCATCAGGTGTGCCATGGCATACCCGGCGACAAGCAGCTGAAGCACGGCGACATCGTCAACATCGACATCACGGTGATCAAGGACGGCTACCACGGCGACACCAGCCGCATGTTCTACGTCGGCGAGCCGTCGATACAGGCGCGCCGCCTGTGCGAGGCAACCTACGAATGCATGTGGCTGGGCATCCTCGCCGTCAAGCCCGGCGCCCGCCTGGGCGACATCGGCGCCGCCATCCAGAAACACGCCGAGGAGCACGGCTACAGCGTCGTGCGCGAGTTCTGCGGCCACGGCATAGGCCGCAAATTTCACGAGGAGCCGCAGGTATTGCACTACGGCCGCGCCGGGACGGGAGTCCCGCTGCAGCCGGGGATGATTTTCACCATCGAACCCATGATCAATGCGGGCAAACCGGCGATTCGCGAACTCTCCGACGGCTGGACCATCGTGACCAAGGACCACAGCCTGTCGGCGCAGTGGGAACATACCGTGCTGGTGACCGAAACCGGGCACGAAGTGCTGACGCTGTCCGACGGCACACCGGCGCCGCATCGCCCGAAGGCCTCGCACGCCTGATGCTCGAGACCCAGACAACGGCGGCGGCGCGGCGGCCTGCGGCCAGCCTGCGAGAACGGCTGCAGGAAGGCCGGCGCGAACTGCGCGAACGCTATGCCGCGGATGGCGGGGTGCGGCCCATGCTGCGGCAACACCGCCTGCTCATCGATCGCACGCTCAGGAGCCTATGGAAGGAAGCCGCCCTGCCCGGCTCCCTCGCGCTCGCTGCCGTGGGGGGATATGGCCGGGGCGAACTGTTTCCCCACTCCGACGTCGATCTCCTGGTGCTGCTGCCGTGCGAACCGGACGCGGAGCTTAAAGCCAAGCTCGAGGCACTGATCGGCAGTCTCTGGGACGCCGGCCTGGAGCCGGGACATGGCGTACGCACGATAGAGGAATGCCGCGTCGAATCGGCCAAGGACATTACCGTACAGACCAGTCTGCTCGAGGCCAGGTGGCTGTGCGGCAGCCGCAGCCTGTTTTCCGCCTTCACCCGCGCCATGCGCGAACAGCTCGATCCGCAGGTTTTCCTGCAATCCAAGCGCATGGAGCAGGAGCAGCGCCACGGCAGGTTTCACGACAGCCCGTACAGCCTCGAACCCAATCTGAAAGAGGCGCCGGGCGGACTGCGCGACTTGCAGGCGATCCTGTGGATCAGCCATTCCGCCGGCCTGGGAGAGAACTGGATGCAGCTCGCCGCGCGCGGGCTGATCACCGCGATCGAGGCGCGCCAGCTCGCCCGCTACCAGAAATTCCTGAGCGAGCTGCGCATCCGCCTGCATTACATCGCGGGCCGCCGCGAAGACCGGCTGCTGTTCGATTACCAGGCCGGCCTGGCGGCCGAATTCGGCTACGCCGACACGCCGAGCAAGCGCGCCAGCGAGCAACTGATGCAGCGCTACTACCGGACCGCGAAGGCGATCACCCAGCTCAACACGCTGCTGCTGCAGAACATCGCGGTGCAACTGCTTTCCAGCGACGACAGCCTGCCGGACATACTCAACGAGCGCTTCCAGGCCGCGCACGAACTGCTGGAGGCGCGCGATGCGGATCTGTTCGAACGCCAGCCGGGCGCCATTCTGGAGAGTTTTCTGCTGTTGCAGCAGCATGCCGAACTCAAGGGCATGAGCGCACCCACGCTGCGCGCCCTGTGGCGCGCGCGCATGCGCATCAACGCCCGTTTTCGCCGCGACCCGGCGAACCAGGCGCTGTTCCTGCAGATACTGCAGCAGCCGCGCGGCGTGGTGCACGAGCTGCGGCGCATGAACCAGTATTCCGTTCTCGGGCGCTATCTGCCCGCGTTTGGCAAGATCGTCGGACAGATGCAATACGACCTGTTCCACGCCTATACCGTGGACCAGCACATCCTCACCGTGATTCGCAATCTGCGCCGCTTTACCATGGTCGAATTCGCCCACGAATACCCGCAATGCAGCCGCCTGATGGCGGGCTTCGAGCGCCACTGGCTGCTGTACGTCGCGGCGCTGTTCCACGACATCGCCAAGGGCCGCGGCGGCGATCACTCCCGGCTGGGAATGCGCGACGCGCGCGGCTTCTGCCGCGCGCACGGACTGGCGCGCGAGGACACTGAACTGGTAGTGTTCCTGGTGGAGCACCATTTGACCATGTCATCGGTGGCGCAAAAACAGGATCTCTCCGATCCCGAAACCATCAAGGCCTTCGCCGACACGGCAAGGACCGAACGCCGGCTCACCGCGTTGTATCTGCTCACCGTGGCCGACGTGCGCGGCACCAGCCCCAAGGTCTGGAACGCGTGGAAAGGCAAGCTGCTCGAAGACCTGTTCCTGCTCGCACGGCGCCTGTTGCGCGGCGACGGCATCGGCTTCGAGCAGGACATACAGGACAAGCAGGATGAAGCCCTGCGCCTGCTGCGCCTGTATGCCTTGTCGGACGAGGTCAAGGACAGGCTCTGGAGCAAGCTCGATGTGGCGTATTTTCTGCGCCATGACGCCAAGGACATCGCCTGGCAGACGCGGACCTTGCACTACCGCGTCGACACCGACCGGCCGGTGGTGAAAGCGCGCCTCTCGCCCATAGGCGAAGGATTGCAGGTGATGATCTACACGCGCGACCAGCGCGACCTGTTCGCGCGCATTTGCGGCTATTTCGAGCAGATCAATTTCAGCATTGCCGATGCCCGGATCCACACCACGCTGCATGGCTATGCCTTGGACACCTTCCTGCTCCTCGGCCCCGGCAGCAATCCGCATTACCGCGACATGATCAATCTGATCGAAACCGATCTGGCCGAACGCCTGCTGCGCCAGACGCCGCTGCACGCCCCGACCAGGGGCCGCGTGTCGCGCCAGCTGCGCCATTTTCCGATCACCCCCGAAGTCAATATCCGGCCGGACGAGAAAGGCGCAAGCTACGCGCTTTCCATCATCGCCGGCGATCGCCCCGGGCTGCTCTACGCCATTGCGCTGGTGCTCGGAAAATACGCGATCAACCTGATCACCGCCAAAATCGTGACCCTGGGCGAGCGTGCCGAGGACGTTTTTCTGATTTCGGGCGAAGCGCTGGCCAAGCCCAAGACCGTGCTGCAGTTGGAAGCCGATCTGCTGGACGCGCTCCGGCTCAACTAGGCGGGCGGGCGATCGCGCCGCGGATCACTCGTCCAGGCTGTCTTCGCCGGGGAACAAGGCCTGGATGAAACCGAATTTGCTGAAGTCCCGGATGCGCATCGGGTACAAAATGCCCAGCAGGTGATCGCATTCGTGCTGCACCACGCGGGCATGAAAACCGTCGACACTGCGATCGATGCGATTGCCCCGCTCGTCGAAGCCCTGGTAGCGCAGGCGCGTGTGGCGCGGCACCATGCCGCGCAGGCCCGGCACCGACAGGCAGCCTTCCCAGTCCTCTTCGAGTTCATCGGACAGCGGGGTCAGCACCGGATTGATCAAGACGGTGGCGGGGGCCTCTTCCGACTGCGGATAACGCGCGTCCTGCTCGACGCCGAAAATCACCACCTGCAGACCGACGCCGATCTGCGGCGCGGCGAGGCCCGCTCCGCTCAGGTGCGCCATGGTGTCGCGCATGTCGGCGAGCAGCGCGTGCAGTTCGGGCGTGTCGAATTGCTGCAGCGGGCGGGCCTGCTGCAGCAGGCGCGGATCGCCCATTTTGAGTACCTCGCGGATCATGCGAGCGACACGAACTGTTCGATAATCCGGCGCACCCGTACCAGCGCCTGCTGCAGCACCGGCTCGATGGCTTCCAGGCGTATGCCATTCAGGCTGTCGCCGCGGCCGGCGGCAAAATTCGCGACCACGGCGATGGTGGCGTATTCGAGACCTGCCTCCCGCGCGAGCGCCGCCTCCGGCATGCCGGTCATGCCCACGACATCGGCGCCGTCGCGTTCCAGGCGGTCGATCTCCGCGGCGGTTTCCAGGCGCGGGCCCTGGCAGGCGGCGTAGATCGCCTTGTCCGCCACGGTTTCGCCGCAGGCGCCGGCGGCGTCCAGAATGCGCCGGCGCAATGCGGCCGAGTACGGCTCGGTGAAATCGATATGCGTGACCGGTCTTTCGCCGCCCTCGAAAAAGGTGTTCTTCCGGCCCCAGGTATAGTCGATGATCTGATGCGGCACGGCGACGACGCCGGGCTGCATGTCGGCGCGTATTCCGCCCACCGAGGCGACCGATATCACGTCCACCACCTTTTGCTCCTGCAGCGCCCAGATATTGGCGCGGTAGTTGACTTCGTGCGGCGCGATGGTGTGGCCATAGCCGTGCCGCGCGAGAAACACCACCTCGGCGCCGGCAATCCGCCCGAACGTGAGCGCGCCCGACGGCTCGCCATAGGGCGTGCGCACCGCCAGGCGGCGGGTGACTTCGAGATTGGACAGCTGGGTGAGGCCGCTGCCGCCGATGATGGCTAACATACGAAGACCGAAAAAGAAAAGTGGAGTTGCAGCTTCCGCGTCGGGACGGCGGCGATACTAGCACGGCGCGCGTCCCGGGAAATGCGTGGCGGAGCGTGCCGGCGCGTCACGGTTTTTCGCCCTGGCGCAGCGCGTAGATCGCCGGCAGGTTGCGCCAGATGCCGTGCGCATCCATGCCGCAGCCGAAAACGTAGCGGTCCGGCAGGTCGAGTCCGACGAAATCGGCGCGTATGGGCTTGGCCGAAGCCTTCTTCTTGTCGGTGAGCACCGCGCTGAAAAACGCCCGGGCGCCCAAACCGAGAACGCGCTCGCGTATCGCCAGCATGGTGTCGCCGATGTCGAGGATATCGTCGAGCACCAGGACCACTCTGCCGGCGACATTGCCCTTGGGCTCGACTTTCCAGTCGACTGCGCCGCCGCTGGTCGCCTCGCCATAGCGCGACGCGTGGATATAGTCGAAATCCAGCGGAAAATTCAGCAGCGGCAGGATGCGGCCGGTAAACACTACCGCTCCGCCCATGACCGACAGCACCAGGGGGAATTGATCCTGCAGCTTCGCGGTGATTTCCGCGGCGACGCGCGCTATGGCGGCATCCACGGCGGCGGCGCTGTGGATCAGCTCCGCCGTTTCGAATACCTGCCAGGCGCGTGCTATTCGGTCCATTCGGATTGGGGATGCGCCTGCCTAGAGCGATTTCAGATAGGCCGTGAACGCGGCGCCGGTCTCGGGATGTTTTTTTCCGTAGGCGACGGTGGCCAGCAGATAACCCAGCTTGGAGCCGCAGTCGTAGCGCACGCCCTTGAAGCGGTAGGCCAGCACCTTGTCCTCCCGCATCAGGGCGGCGATGCCGTCGGTCAGCTGGATTTCCCCACCGGCTCCGGCCTGCACGCCGGCCAGATGATGAAAAATACGCGGGCTCAGGATATAACGTCCGACCACGGCAAGGGTGGACGGCGCATCCTCGGGCTGCGGTTTCTCGACGATGGCGCTGACCGCCCCCGGCTCCTTGCCGTCGGTCTTGACGATGCCGTATTGCCGCGTGTGCTCGCGCGGCACCTCCTCGACGCCCAGCACCGAGCATTGGTGCTCGGCGTACACCTGGGCCATTTGTTTCAGCACCGGCGGCTCGCCGTCGATCAGGTCATCGGCCAGGATGACTGCGAACGGCTCGCCGTTGACCACCGGCTCGGCGCACAGCACCGCGTGTCCCAGGCCCAGCGCCTCCGGCTGGCGGATATAGATGCAGTTGACATGCCTGGGAACGATGTCCTGCACCAGTTCGAGCAGGTCCAGCTTGCCGCGCGCCGCGAGCTCCGCCTCCACCTCGTAGGCCTTGTCGAAATGGTCCTCGATGCTGCGCTTGTTGCGGCCGGTGATGAATATCATGTCGGTCATGCCCGCCGCCACGGCTTCTTCCACCGCGTACTGGATCAGGGGCTTGTCGACGATCGGCATCATCTCTTTCGGGCTGGCCTTGGTCGCGGGCAGAAAACGGCTGCCCATGCCCGCTACCGGAAACACACACTTGCGCACTTGTTTCATTCGTTTCCTTTCAGCAATTGCAGCAGTCCTGCCTCATCCAGCAGCGCAATGCCTAGCTCCTGCGCGCGGGCCAGCTTGCTGCCCGCTTCCGCGCCGGCCACGACGTAGTCGGTCCTGTTCGATACCGATGCGCTCACCTTGCCGCCCTGGTTCTCGATCATTGCCTTGGCCTGTTCGCGGCTCAGACCGGGTAGCGTACCAGTAAGCACGAAGGTCTTGCCGCTTAAATTGCCGCCCGCCCCGGACCGCGGCGCGATGTCGCTCTCGCTTACCACGCCGCTCGCGCGCAGCTGCTCGATCACGTCGCGATTGTGCGGCTGGCCAAGGAAATTTGCCACGCTTTGCATGATCTCCGGGCCTACTCCGGGAAGGATAGGATCGAGCAAGGCGCCGCCCTTGGTACGGCGACGCGTATTCTCCTTCTGGACGCGTTCCTTTTCCGCTATCAGCGCAAACCAATCGGCGCTCAGCAAGCCCTCAATCGAGCCGAAATGGCGGGCGAGAATCTTCGCGACCTCTTCACCCACGTGATAGATGCCAAGCGCGAAGAGGAATCGGGCAAGAGAACTGCCCTTGGTCTTGTCGATTGCCGCGATAACATTCGTCGCCGATTTTTCGGCCATGCGCTCCAGTTCGGCGAGGCAGGCGGCATTCATTTTCTTCCGGTCGTACAGGTCGGCCGGCGTATGGACTAGGTCGCCGTCGACAAGCTGGTCGACCAGCTTTTCTCCCAGGCCTTCGATATCCATGGCGCGACGCGATGCGAAATGCAGCAATGCCTGTTTGCGCTGGGCCGGGCAGAACAGTCCGCCAGTGCAGCGGTATACCGCTTCACTTTCCAATCGCTCGACCTTGGATTTGCATTCAGGACATTGTTCCGGCATCTGGAACTCGGTTGCGTCGGCAGGGCGCTTCTCCCGCACAACGCGTACCACCTCGGGAATCACGTCGCCGGCGCGACGCACGATCACGGTATCCCCCGCCCATACGTCCTTGTCCCGCACCTGGTCGAGGTTATGCAGCGTAGCGTTGGTAACCGTCACGCCCCCCACAAACACCGGCTTCAGCCTCGCGACCGGGGTCAGCGCGCCGGTGCGTCCTACCTGCACTTCGATCGCCTGCACCTCGGTGGTCGCTTCCTCCGCGGGAAATTTGTGCGCTATGGCGAAACGCGGCGCGCGCGCCACATAGCCCAGCCGCTCCTGGGCGGCGAGACTGTTGACCTTGTACACCACGCCGTCGATGTCGTAGGGCAATTCCGCGCGACGCGCACCGATCTCGCCGTAGAACCGCATCAATCCTTGCGCTCCGCGGACCACGCGCCGCTCCCGGCAGACCGGCAGGCCGAGCCCGGCCAGCCAGTTCTCCAGCTCGCCATGCGTCTCGGGCGCGGCCGCACCCTCGGCCACGCCGACCGCGTAGGCGAACAAGCGCAGTTGCCGCTGTGCGGTGATGCGCGAGTCGAGCTGGCGCAGGCTGCCCGCCGCGGCGTTGCGCGGATTGACGAACTCCTTCTCGCCGTTGGCACGCTGGCGCAGGTTCATCCGGTCGAAGTCGCGCCGGTACATCAGCACCTCGCCGCGCACCTCGAGCAGTTCGGGAACGGCGGCGCCGTGCAAACGCAGCGGCAGGCTCTTGATCGTGCGCAGGTTGGCGGTCACGTCTTCGCCGGTGTAGCCGTCGCCGCGGGTCGCGCCCTGCGTGAAAATGCCCCGGACATAAGTCAAGCTGATCGCCAGGCCGTCGAATTTGGGCTCGGCCAGGTATTCGATATCCGCGGCTTTCAGGCCGTCGCACACGCGCTTGTCGAACGCCAACACCTCTTCTTCCGAAAAGGCGTTGTTGAGCGAGAGCATGGGAGTACGGTGCGTGACCTGGTCGAACTGGGCCAGCGGCGCAGCGCCGACGCGCTGCGTCGGCGAATCGGCGCCGGCGAGTTCCGGGTGCTCGCGTTCCAGCTGCTGCAGTTCGCGAAACAACTGATCGTACTCGGCGTCGCTGATCAGCGGCGCGTCGAGCACATAGTATTGATGGTTGTGACGCTCAAGTTCCGCCCGCAGCTTGCGCGCCCTCGCCTGAATTGCCTGGGGAACCGCCATTACGCAAACAGGCGCAGTGCCAGCGGGCTGCCTGCAGGAATCCCCTGTTGTTCCATGCTGGCGTACAGCGCCTGCAGTTGATCGCGTATCCTGCCCAAGGCCGCCTGGTCCAGCGGCTGGCGATTGTCATCGACGATGCCGGCGGACAGGACTTCGGCCAGGGCGCGCGCAAATTCGACGTAGCGGTCGAAGGTGACGATGCCGCCGGGCACCCTGGCGACGTCGAACAGCAGCGTCAGCCCCTTGGTCGAGAGCGTCTTGATCCCCTCCGCGGTGAAAACCGGGGCCTCCAGGTTCGACAGCGAATATAGCTCGAGGCCGGATTCGTCACGGCGGCGGAATCGGCCGTCCTGCTCCAGCGTCAAGCCCTGGGCTTCGGCAAAAGCACGGATCCTGGTGCCCGAAAACGCAGTCCCGCGCGCGATCACATTGAGCCCGATCTGCACGTCGACGTCGGCGCAAAGCGCGTCCAGCTTTTGCGCCCGTTCCAACGCCGCCGCGGGCTCGGCCAGGGTGCAGCTGGCGCCTATGGCTTCGGCCACCCCCTGTATCAGGGTGCCGAAGTCGAACAGATCCTGCTGGCTCGCGGCGCCTTTGCGGTCGACCAGTTGCAGTCCGGCGCGCAGCATCTGGTATTCACCGGCCGTGGCCAAGAGCTCCCAACTCGCCGTTTGCCGGTTGTAACCTTCCCATCTGACCGTCTTGGCGGGACTGGCAGCACTCTCGACGATAGCCGTAGAAATCGCTTCCCCGGCGGCCGCAGCTTGCGTTTCCAGGGTCGCGATGAAGTCGATGCCCGGATCGAGCATCCCGCTGCCCGCCGCGGATCCGCCCGGCGCCTCCGACAGGGTCGGCTCGATGCGCTCGGTCGAAGCGCCGGGCCGCTGCGCCCCCGCCATCTTTCCCCCAAAGAGCACGTCGTCATGGCGCGAGCCGAAGGCGTCTTCCGACTGGCGCTTGAGCCTGACCTCCTGCAGCTTGTTGAATACCAGCACCCCGACCACCACCAGGACGCCTATTCCCAGCAGGCCGAGTTGCAGTTCACTCATATCTGGTGCCTCACGCTGCCAATTCCTCTTTCATCCGCAGCGCTTCCTCGATGTCGACGGCGACCACGCGCGACACCCCCGATTCCTGCATGGTCACGCCCACCAGTTGCGCCGCCATTTCCATGGTGATCTTGTTGTGGCTGATGTAGAGGAATTGCGTGTCGGCGGACATGTGTTTCACCAATTCGCAGAAACGTTCGGTATTCGGATCGTCCAGCGGCGCATCCACCTCGTCCAGCAGACAGAAGGGCGCCGGATTGAGCTGGAACATGGAGAATACCAGCGCCAGCGCGGTGAGCGCCTTCTCGCCGCCGGATAGCAGGTGGATGGTGGAGGTCTTCTTCCCCGGAGGCTGGGCGATCACCTGCACTCCGGCGTCGAGTATTTCCTCGCCGGTCATGAGCAGGCGCGCTTCGCCGCCGCCGAACAAGCGGGGAAACATCTGCCCGAAATGCCCGTTCACGGTGTCGAAGGTCTGCTGCAGCATTTCGCGCGTCTCACGGTCGATGCGGCGTATCGCCGACTCCAGCGTTTCCAGGGCCAGATTCAGGTCAGTGGCCTGCGCATCGAGGAAGCCTTTGCGCTCGCGGCTGGTCTGCAGTTCCTCCAGCGCCGCCATGTTGACCGCGCCCAGATCGTTGATGGCCTGGACCAGGCGGCTGATTTCGGCCTGCAGCGCGTTCGGCCGCATGCCTTTTTCCAGCATAGTCGCGATCGTGGCTTCGTCGGCCCCGGCCTCGAACAGCTGGTTTGCGTACTGCTCCTTGTTGAGCCGCGCCGCCTGCTCTTTCAGGCGCAGTTCGTTAATCCGATTCCTGAGGGGCTCCAGCTTCTGCTCGCAGACCAGGCGCTCCTCTTCGGCCGCGCGCAGCCCCTGGGCCAGTTCTTCCTGGAGCGTGCGGGCGGCGGCCAGAGCCTCCTCGCGTTGCACCCTTTGCTCGAGCTGGGCCTGCAGGCGCTGCCGCAGGTCTCCGTCCTGCTGCGCTGCCAAGTCGGTCTTGAGTTGCTCGAGTTGCTGCGCGGCCGCGCTCGATTGCTCAAGTATTACTTGAATAGACGATTTTATTTCATTGATTTTAGATGAACATTCTTTTTCATAGTATACCGATTCCTGATCTTCGTGCTCGGCCTGCTGCAATGCCTGTCGTTGCGCGTTCAGCGCTTCCTCAGCTTGCGCATGCGTGCGCAGGGTGGCCTCCACCCTCCCCGCCGCTGCGTCCATGAGTTGCTGCTGGCTGGCCAGACTGGCTTCGGCAGCGGCCAGGCTGGCCCGCTCGGCATCCTGCTGGCGGGCGATCTCATCCAATTCCAGCTGGATCTGGCGGCTGCGCTCCTGGAAGCGCTCCAGCCCCTGAGACAGCCTGAGACTTTCCATCTGCTGCTCATGCACCTGCTGTTTCAGGCCGGCCGCTTCCTGGCGCAGCGTGGCCAGGCGCTGGTTATGCCCGCCCAACGCCGCCTCGACCACGCGCTGTTCGCTGCGCGCCTGGCGCAGCGTCTCTTCGCGCTGGGTCAACTGCGCGCTCAAGTCCTCGATTTCGCGCTGCCTTGCGAGTATTCCCGTATCCCCGGGATCCGGCGCATGAAAGCTGACCGCGCTGCGCGAGAACTGATGCCCCTCGCGGCTCACCAGGATCACGCCGGGCGCCAGCGCCTGGCGCTCACCTGAACTCGGCGACTGCTCCACGGCGTATACTCCATGCAGCCAATCCTGCATCACGCCGCGCACGGTTTCGTCGTGGATTTCGAGCAAAGAGGCCAGCGGCCGCATGCCTTCGGCAGCCTGGTCCGGCACCACCGCGTTGGCGGCATAGACGCTCAATTTCGCCGGCGGGGCATCCGCGAGCATGCTCTGCAGCAGGTCCGGTTGCGCCACCTCCACCGCATGCAGTTTTTCGCGCAGCACGGCCTCGAACGCCGACTCCCATCCGGCCTCCACCCGCACTTTCTGCCACAGGCGCGGCAGCGATTCCAGCCGGTGTCTGATCAGCCATTCGTGAATCTGGGCGTTGCTTTCAACCTG
>JAJZUN010000044.1 GCA_021848555.1 Pseudomonadota bacterium
GAGTATGCGACCAACTTCGGCGTGCAACTGCCGATCAGGCATCCGGCGATCACGCCGCCCATACTCAAGGACATTTTCTTTGGCGTGTACGAGTCCAAGGAAGCCGAATTGGTGCAGAAGAAGCTCGCCGCCGATGACGTGGTGATGGAAGTCGGCGCCGGCATCGGTTTCCTCTCCGCCCTGAGCGCCAAAGTCGTCGGCAGCGAGCGCGTATTCGCCTACGAGGCCAACCCGCAGTTGATGACCCTCATCAAGCAGGTCCACCAACTCAACCAGGTCGCGCCGACGGTGAGCAATGTGCTGTTGGGCGAGGGCGAGGGCGAGTGCACCTTCTGGCTGGAAAAGGATTACTGGGCCTCCTCGCTGATCCAGGGCTCCAGCGACGCCACTCCCATACGGGTCAGACAGATCGACCTCAATCAGGAAATCCGGCGCATCCGGCCCAGCTTCATGATTCTCGACATCGAGGGCGGCGAATACGAGTTTCTGCGCCATGCCCGGCTGGACCCCATACGCAAGATGGTGATCGAAGTCCACCCTCACGTGCTCGGCTACACCCGCATCTCGGAAATGCTGGGCTGGCTGTTCGCCGCCGGCTTTGCCCTGGACCTGGGCAATATGCGCAAGAACGTGTTCTATCTCTTCAAGGAGGCGGCGGCTTGAGTCCGCTGCTCAGCCTGGTGGTGCCGGTGTACAACGTGGCGCCTTTTCTCGAGCGCTGCCTGGATAGCCTGGCGGCACAGAACCTGGACGGCATGGAAATCGTGTTCGTCGATGACGGCTCCACCGACGACTGCCCGGCGATTCTCGCCCGCTATGCCGCACGGCATGCCGAAATGCGCGTCATCCGCCAGGAAAACGGCGGCCTTTCCGCCGCACGCAATACCGGGCTGGATCATATACGCGGCGAGTATCTGGCCTTCGTCGATTCCGACGACTGGATAGCACCGGACTACTACCGCCGCCTGCTCGAACTCGCGCGCGCGAACCGTCTGGACCTGGCGCACGGCAATGCGATGTATCACTTCGAGGGCCGCCGCGAGGACCACCCCATTTATCGCGATGCCTTGCCCACCGGGGTCATGCCGGGCCGTGAGGTGCTGCGACGGCGCCTGGCGGCGAAGACTTTCCTGCACATGGTCTGGATGCACCTCTATAGTCGCGACTTCATCACCCGTCTGGGGCTGCGCTTCGTGCCGCGTCTGATCCACGAAGATGTGCTGTGGACCACGCGCGCGTTTCTCGAAGCCGGGCGCGTGGCTTACGACCCCACACCGGGTTATTTCTACCGCCAGCGCGTCCGGCCGCTGGCCGCGGACATCATGGACCAGCGCCTAGATGCCGTGATCGCGAGCTCGGTGCATAACGCGCGCGGCCTGGCCGAACTGGCTGCGCCGCTAAGTTCGGACCCCGAACTCCAAGGGCTGCTGCGCTGGCAATTGGTGGACGGCGCGCTGTCCATTTTTCACAAGCTGCGCAAAGTACACTCGCCCGAACTGCGCCGCAGGCTCTACCGCCAATTACGCCGCGACGGCGTCTACGCCCTGCTGTGGAACAACGCCACCAACACCGCGCAGCGCCGCCGCATCGCGCGCGCCTGGCTGAAAAGCTGGCTGGCATGACCCACTGTTACCAGGTCAACCTGCAAACCGGCTGGGGCGGGGGCGAAGTCTATACGGCTTTCTTCGCCCGGGCGCTGCTGCGACTGGGTATTCCCACGACCCTGTACGCGCACCCCGGCAACCCGCACTGGACGTCCCGCCTGCCCGCGCAATGCGCCGTCATCCCGGTGAAGGGCATGGGCGACATCGCCGGAAGACTCGCCGGCCCAGCGAGCTGGCTGCTGTTCCACACCCCCGTGAAGCAAACGGAGCTTGCGCCGCTGCGCCGCGCCGGGCATTTCTTGAGCGCCATCGCCCACATGCCGCTATACGGCCGCGATCCGCGCACGCTGCGCGCCTATGACCTGGTCTACGCGGTGTCGGCGCACGTCATCGACAGCCTGCATGCGGCCGGCATCGCCCGGGTTCACGCGGAAGCGCTGTGGGGCGTGGCCGATCTGGAGGGGCGCGGCGGCGCGGCGGATGCCCCCCTCTACGCCGCATCGCCCTACGACTGGGACAGGCGCAAAGGCCGCGACCGGCTCCTGTCCTGGATCTATCCGCTGTACGCGGCGCTGCGCCCGACGCGCCGGTACGTCCGCGCGCCCGGCATTGCCCTGGGCCTGGTTTCGCGGCTCACGCCAATTAAACAGTTTCCCTTGCTGTTCCGCCAGATTGCGCCAGTGCTCGCCCGCCATCCCGAATTCCGGCTGGAATTATTCGGCGCCGGCGGCTACGCCTCGGTGCGCGACCTGCGCCGGGCGCTGGCGCCTATCCACGAACGCGTGCGCTTCTGGGGACAACAGCGCGACGTCGGCGCGGCCTACCGCAAGCTGGACTATCTGCTCGCCGGGCTGCCCGAGAAGGAGGCGCTGGGGCTCAACATCCTGGAAGCCCAGGCCTGCGGCACGCCGGTGCTTGCGGTCCGTGCCCGCCCCTTTACCGAGACCATCGCCGACAGCGTGACCGGCCTGTTCTACGACGATCCGCGCCAAGATGCCGGCGCCAGTTTCGACAAACTCCTGCAGCGACTCGCCGCGCAGCCTTTTCATATCTCTTCGGATCGCGCCCGACCTCACCTCGAACAGTTTTCCGAAGCGGCCTTCACCCAGCGCGTCGCGCGTTTGGCGGAGATCACGGCGCGGGCAATCGGCGCGCGCGCCGGATAAACCCTTCATGCTGCGCGACACCGTCATCCTCAACTATCGCAAGGGCTTCCCGCCGTTGAAGGAAGCGTTCGAACATATCGGCTACCGCGTGGTGGAAAACGCCTGGACGCCGGACGCGGATCTGCTGGCCAGAACGGAAACCTGCGTGGTCAACCTGTATGAGGCGATCCGCAGTCAGTGGTCTGCGCTGGGGCTCAAACGCCGTCTGAAACGAGCCGGCGTGCCGCTGATCGGCCTGGACCGCGACGCCCCCTGGCACATGGGCATACGCTGGCGCCGTCTGGCTCTGTTCCGGCTGCTGCGCCCGCTGGACATCTATGCCAGCCATACCCTGCAACCGACCTGGAATTTCGCGCCGGTCAAAATATACAGCGCGAACGCGGTCTGGGTGCGCAACTTCAATCTGCACGGCCACACGCTGGACGAGATGCGCGATCCCGCCTTTTACGAGTACGACGTGTCCTTTCTCGGCAACATGGACGGCCGGCGCTACAAGGAACACGCCGAGCGCGCGCGCTTCTTCGCCGAATTGCGCCCCCGGCTGGATGCGCTGGGCATACGCCATTGCATCCGGCACTCTTCCGGAATCGGCGAAGACGAACAGATTCGCGTGATCCAGCGCTCGCGCATCAACCTGTCGTATCGCTCCTCCTGCGACCACGGCGGCACGCTCTCCTGGGGCCTGCCGGAACGCTGTTACGGCGTGCCCGCAAGAGGCGGCTTCCTGCTCACCGATCAACGCCGCCATGCCGCCGACGATTTCGATCCGGCCACGGAATGGGCCGGATTTACCGACTTGGACGACTGCGTGACCAAGATCCAGTATTGGCTTGCCCACTTCGAGGCTTCCCGCTGCATTGCCGAAGCCGCCCACGCGCGGGTGATGCGCGAGCACACTTACGAACGGCGGGCGCACAATCTGGTCGCCGCGGCCAAGCGCCTGAGCCGACCGGCGACGGATGCCTCAGCCTGATATTCTCTTTCGAAGGTAGACCATGTTCAACTGGACCGCCCACTCCGCCGATCCTAACCACGGCCCCAGCCTGGCTGGATGGTCCGATTATTACGCGTCGATCAGCAAGCTCGTGTTTCTGCCGGAGCTAGGCAAAGGCAAGACGCATCACGACTTCGTCCTCGACTTGCTGAATGTCAAAGGCCGCGTGCTCGATATCGGCATCGCCGAGCACACCCTCGAATACGTCACCAAGAGCAGCTGGTTCCATCTCAAGCTGCGCGCATTGGAGCCCGCCAACGAGGTCTGGGGCCTGGACATCAATCACGAGCTCATCGAATACGTGCGCGGACACTATGGGTGGGACAGGCTGATGACCTACGATGCCACCCGGGAGCCGTTCAAGCGGGAGTATTTCGATGCGATCCATGCCGGGGACGTCATCGAGCATGTGGACAACCTCGGCGGCTTCCTCGCGTTCTGCCGGGACTCGCTGAAGCCCGGCGGCCAACTGGTCGTTTCGACGCCCAATCCGCACGCCTGGGAGTTCATCAAGCGCATCCGGCAACACGATTGCGTTCCGGCCAATCTGGAACATACCTGCTGGATCACGCCGCCTTCGATGAACGAACTGTGCCGCAGATTCGGACTGGAGTTCGAGGCCTCCTACTACCTCTGCGGGAAGCAGAAGACCCGGCGCGCCCGCTACCTGGGCCAGCGCTTCTATTTCAAGTTCCGCGATTTTCTCTGGTACGAGTTCCTCTGGGTGCTGAGAAAGCCCCGCGCCGACGCCGGTTCCGCGGCAGGCTGAGCGATGCGCGCGAATATCGATTTCGTCACCTTCGCCGCGGACAACTACGCGGACTGGATCAGGCATTGGCTGTCCAGCGCCAGGCGCTCCAACCCGGAATCACGGCTGTATGTGTACGACGTTTCGGCGCAGCCTTCCGGCACCCTGCCTGCTCTGGTTGCCGGCTACCCCGAGGCGCAGTGCATTCCGTGGCCGGAGCATCGCTGGCAGGCGCCGGACTGGGTTGCCGCAACCGATTTCCGCTTCTTCTGGCCGGGCTTCGACCTGCGCGACGAAATCAAATATCTTTCGCGCCGCTTGCGGGTCAAGCTGGGCAGCAGGAGGAAGCACGACTGGATGATAGACAAGCAGGCATTCGTCGCAAGCAAGCAATATTTCATCCGCATCTGCTGCCAGAAACCCTACATCATCCGCGACGCGCTGTCCCGCACCGACCGCGCCCTGGCCTATGTCGACGCAGACGCCGTCGTGCTCGAAAAGATACCCGGATATCCCGCCGCCGACAGCGACTTCGCCGTCACCGTAGTCGACCGCGAGCAGGTGCGTATCGGAGGGACGTGGGAACCGCCCGGACCGGACGGACCGCTGCCCGTGGTTCTGATCAATGCCGGGGTGATGTTCGCCAATCAGACCGCGGCAGCCAGAGGCTTGCTCGATCTTTGGATAGACGAGATGTCCCGCGTCCGCCACGGGGCGTCGGATCAGACTGCGCTCGCGAACCTGATCTATCGCCATGCGCATGGGTTTGGCGCAAACGCCGCCAGCGTCAGGATAGCGACCCCTGCGGGAGACGTGGTCGTGGCCGGCCTGTCCTGCGCCCGCTACAATCAGGTGCGTATCGCACGCGACGGCAGCGGTATCGACGCCGCCGCGGCGATTGCCCATTTCGTCGGCTCCTGGAAGCAGCCGGAGCATAGCGAGCGGGTGGGTGCAACCATACGCCAGGCCTGGCAGCGGCGCGGCCTGGCCGAGTGAAAATGAGGGGATCGCATGCGTAGTTGCCTGATCGGCGGCGCTGGTTTGATCGGCTCATATCTGACCCCGGTGCTGCGCGCGAGCGGCCGCGAGGTGGTGATCCTCGACCCGCGGGCACCGCGCGATCGGCTGCCCGGCGTCGACCATGTGGCCGGGCACTATGAGGACGCGGATCTGTTCGCCCGCACGCTGGCGGGCTGCGACGAGTGGATAGACCTGGCCTATGCCACCCAGCCCAAGACCAGCTTCGAAGACCCGGTGCACGATCTGCTGGGCAATGTGCCGGCCGCGGTCGCGCTGTTCAAACGCGCCCTGGATAGCGACCGGTTGCGCCGCCTGCTGTTCGTCTCCTCGGGCGGCACGGTGTATGGCCCGGTCGCACACTGGCCCATCGCGGAAACGGCCCCGACCCTGCCGATTTCTCCCTATGGCATCACCAAATTGACCATAGAGAAATACGCTTTCATGTTCCACCGCACTCACGGCCTGCCGGCGCTGGTGGTACGCCCGGGGAATGCCTACGGCCCGGGCCAGGCGCCATTTACCGGCCAGGGATTTATCGCCACCGCCATCGGCTCGGCCCTGCGCGGGGACCCGGTTCCGGTATTCGGCGGCGGCAACACCGTGCGGGACTACCTCTATGTGGAGGATCTCGCGCGCGGCATCCTGGCAGTGCTCGACCGGGGCGAAGCCGGCGAAGCCTATAACCTCGGAACCGGCGTCGGCTTGAGCAATATGCAGGTGCTGGAAGCGCTTACGCCCATCGCCCGCGGCCACGGCCGTGCAGTGACCGTCGATCACCAGCCTGGGCGCGGTTTCGACGTGCCCGTCAACGTGCTCGATATCGGCAAGGTCAGGCTGGCCACCGGATGGCAGCCGCTCATGCCTTTCGCCGAGGGCCTGGCGCGAACCTGGGATGCGATCGCGGCGACGTTTTCCCCGACATCACCCGGCTAAGCATGCGCATACTCCTAGGCAAGCTGCTGCATTTCTTCCTGCGCCCGGCGCGCCCCAGGCTGCCGAACGGCGAAGTGCGCCTGCACCTGGGCTGCGGCAAGATCGACCATCCCGGCTTTGTCAATATCGATGCGCTGCCGCGGCGCAACGTCCATTACGTACAGGCCGTCGATCGCCTGAACCGCTTCCGCGACAACAGCGTCGACCTGGTCTATGCCTGCCATGTGCTGGAGCATTTCAGCCATCTGCAGGTGCCTGCGGTGCTCAGGGAATGGGGACGCGTACTCAAGCCGGGCGGAAAGCTGTGCCTGTCGGTGCCGGATTTCGACCGCCTGCTCGACATCTACCGCGACAACGGCAGCGATGCCGAGATCATCCTCAACGCGCTGATGGGGGGACAGGAGTACGCCTACAACTTTCACCGCGTGATTTTCACCCGGAACTATCTCGAAAAATTGCTGCTGCAAGCCGGATTTCGCCGGGTGCAGGCATGGACCCCGGACGATGGCGGCACCGGCCACGATGTCAACGACTGGTCACGCCGGCCGCTGCTGGTCGATGGACGGCCGTATCCGGTCAGCCTGAACCTGGAAGCGGAAAAATAGGATGACAGCGGCGGGCTCGACCAAGCTGCTGCTCATACGCCGCGACAACATCGGCGATCTGGTCTGCACCACGCCGCTGCTGCAGGCGCTGCGCCGGCAGTTGCCGCAGGCGCGCATCGAATGCCTAGTGACCCGCTACAACCAGGCCGTGCTGCAGTATCAGCCGGACATCGACGCCCTGCACGCCTACACCAAAGCCAAGCACCGATCGGCTGGCGAATCCCTTGCCGGCATCTACTGGCGGCGTTTTCGCATGGTGGCCGGCCTGCGCGGCCAGCGCTTCGACTGGGTGATTCTGCCCGGCGGCGGCAGCGCCAGCGCGTTGCGTTTCGCCCATTGGGTAGCCGGGAAGAACCTGCTGGTGCGCGACGCGCAGGACGTGGTGGCCGGCCCCCACGAGGTGCAGCAATGCTGCCACCTGCTGCCCCGCATGGGGCTGGCGTACGAAACCCCCGCGACGCGCATTTTCGCCAACCAGGCGGATGCAGCCATGGTCCGGCGCCGCGTGGCCGCCGTGCTGCCCTACGCGCCGCGCCGGCTGATCGGCCTGCACATCAGCGCGCGCAAGCCCTCGCAGCGCTGGCCGGTCGAGTCCTTCGTAGCGCTGGCGCGCCGCCTGGCGGCGCCAGGTACCGCCTTCCTGCTGCTGTGGGCGCCGGGAGGGGCGGATGATGCACAGCACCCTGGCGACGACAACAAAGCCGCACGCCTGCTGGAACTGGCGCCCGGGCTGCCGATGGTGCCGATACCGACGCAGCGCCTGGAAGATTTGATTGCGGCCTTGTCGCTATGCGACGCACTGATCTGCGGCGACGGCGGCGCCATGCATTTGGCTGCGGGTCTGGGCAAACCGATAGTTTGCCTGTTCGGCCAGTCCACCGCGGCCCGCTGGCACCCCTGGGGTCCGGCTTATGAACTGCTGCAGATGCCGAGCATGGAGGTGAAGGACATATCGGTCGACGCTGCGGCGCGCGCTTGCGCCAGATTGCTCGGCGACTGACTCAGATGACTGCGGACGGCCTGGCGCGGGCGCGCGTCCGGTTTCGCGTTTCCTCGGACGCGCTGTCCTCAACCGCGAACTGGATTTTATACAGGTAGGCATACAAGCCGTCGCGCGCCAGCAGTTCGGCATGGGAGCCGATTTCGGCAATCCTGCCGTGTTGCAGCACCACGATGCGGTCGGCCTTCTCGATGGTGGAAAGACGGTGGGCGATGATCAGCGTGGTGCGGCCGCGCATCAGGGTGTCCAGCGCCGCCTGCACCACCCGCTCCGATTCGGTGTCCAGGGCAGAGGTGGCTTCGTCCAGGATCAGCACCGGCGCGTTCTTCAGCAGGGCGCGCGCGATCGCCAGCCGCTGGCGCTGTCCGCCCGAGAGGCGCACGCCGTTCTCGCCTATCATCGTCTGCAGGCCCTGCGGCATTTCGTTGATGAACTCCATCGCATGCGCGGCCTCGGCGGCGGCGATGATGGCCGCCTCGCCCGCATTCGCCAGCGGTCCGTAGGCGATGTTGGCCGCGACCGTATCGTTGAACAGGACCACGTCCTGACTCACCAGCGCAAGATTTGCGCGCAGGCTGGCTAGAGTCAGCGTCTGCGTGTCGATGCCGTCGAGCAGGATACGCCCGGCCGTGGGTTGATAAAAGCGCGGGATCAGGTTCGCGAGCGTGGTCTTGCCGCCGCCGGAGCCGCCCACCAGGGCAACGGTTTCCCCCGCGGCGATCGCGAGATTGACGTCGTCCAGGGCGGGCCGGGTGGCGTTGGGATAGGAAAAACACAGGCGCTCGAATTCGATCCGGCCCTGCGCCCGCTCCAATTGCTGCGTGCCGCTGTCCTCCTCGGGGGTTTCGTCTATGACCGCGAACACGCTCTCTGCGGCGGCCAGGCCGCGCTGCAGCGCGGCGTTGACCCCGGTCAGGCGCTTGAGCGGCGAGAGCAACATCAGCGTGGCGGTCATGAACGAAACAAAGCCGCCCACGGTCACCTCGCCCGCCCCGCTTTGCTGCGTCGAATAGTAAATAATGACCGCGACGGCGATGGCGGCGCATACCTGCACCAGCGGCACCGAGGCCCCGGCGGCGATGGTATAGCGCATGGAGAAATCGCGCATGCGCTTGATCGCCACACCGAAGTGGCGTTGCTCGTACTCCTGGCCGCCGAACACCTTCACCACCTTGTGGCACTCGATCGCCTCGTCCAGCACGTGGGTGATATCCCCCATGGCGTGCTGCGCGTCGCGGCTTACCTGGCGCAGCCGCCCGCTGAACGCCTGGATCACCACGGCAATGACCGGGCCTATCACCAGCGTAATCAGCGAAAGCTTCCAGTCGAGGTAGAACATCCAGCCCAGCAGTCCGGCCACGGTGAGGCTGTCGCGCACCATCACCGTCAGCACGGAGGTCGCGGCGGCGGTGACGCCGGTCACGTCGTAGGAAAGTTTGGAAATCAGCGCGCCCGAAGAAGCGTCGTCGTAATAGCGCGTCGGCAGATTGACCAGCCGGCTGAACATCTCGGCGCGCAAATCGAGCACCACGCGGTTGGATACCCAACTGAGCGCGTAGTCGCTGGCAAAGCCGAATATCCCGCGCGCCAGAAACAATCCGACCAGGGCGAAGGGAATGTAGCGAATCGTGGTGGGATCCTTGCTGACGAAGCTGCCGTCCAGCAGCGGTTTCATCAGCGCCGGGAATACGGGCTCGGTCGCCGCCACCAGGACCATGGTCAGGATAGACAGGCCGAACATGCGCCAGTACGGCGCCACGTAGCGCAGCAGGCGCGCGTACAAGACCCGGCTCGTGGTTTCGGGAACAGCCATTATGGGGACCGCATCAGATTTCGAAAATGTATAATTATATCAGAGCCCTAAACCCCGATCGTCGGTGTTCGCGGGCCGGCGCGCGAAGACGCATCGGCTGCGCCCGCCCCGGGGCACTGAAGCGCCCCCGGCCGGTCACGCGTTCTTCGCCTGCAGCAACTCCGCATACAACCGGGTCAGCCGTTGCGCCATGTCCTCGAGCCCGCAGGGCTCCACCCGGCGCCGCGCGGCCGCGCCCATGCGCTCGGCCTGCCCCGGGGCGGCGGCCAGATTGAGGCAGCGCGCCAGTTCCACGACGTCGAGCGGATCGCGGCAGACATAGCCCTCGACGCCGCTCTCGACGAACTCGGCCGCGCCGCACTGCAGGCTGGTGACGAGCGGCAGGCCGCAGGCCATGGCCTCCAAGGCGGCATTGGGAAAGGGATCGTACAGCGTAGGCAGAACGAAACAATCCGCCATGCCGTACCAGGGTTTGACGTCCGCCTGGCCGCCCGTGAAATGCACCCGGCCGGAAAGCCGGGACAGCCCCGCGCCCCGGCGCAGGCGCGGCAGCTCCTTGTCCGCGCCGACCACCACCAGATGGGCGTCGCGCACGCCGGAGAGCGCGCGCAGCAGCTGCGGCAGGCCTTTGCGCCTGAAGCCCGAACCGACGAACAGGAACACCATGGCCGAGTCGGCGATCCCCAGTTCCGCGCGTTTGCGCTCGCGCCAGGCCTGGCGCAACTGCGGATGGAACGCGGCCAGATCGACTCCGCTGTAGATCACGTGCAGCTTGGACTCGGCCAGCGCGTAATGCCGGCGCAACTCCTCCTTCACCATGTTCGAATTGCAGATCACCGCGCGCAAGCGGGGGCTCTGGAACAGGCGCCGCTCCGCCGCAAGCGTGTACCAATGATACGGGTTGAGCGCGAGGGCGATGCGCTCCCACACGCCGGCGGCGCGTTTGCGATTGGCGAGCCACTGCCGATGCACGCCGTCGCCGGCGCGGTAGACATCGCAGCAGGCGATGCGCTCGTGCGACTGCACCAGGTCGAAGCGCTGCGATCGCAGCGTGGCGCAAACGGCGCGCGCAAAGCTCCAGTCGCGCCACACCCGGCCGAGATAGAACGGATCGCAGCGGATCAGGCGTAGGCCTGCGTCCGATCCCGGTTCGCCCGACCATTTTCGCGCGAGCAAAGTCAGTTCCACGTCCTGCGCAGCAAGCGACTTCACGGCGCGTTCGACGAAGCGCTCGGCGCCGCCGTAGGGGTTGTAGCGCTGGCGCACCAGGGCGATTTTCATCCTGCCCTTGCTCCCTGCCTGGGCGCGGCGTCTAGGCGCTGGCGCAAACGCTGCACGGTCCACATCGCCACCGCGCGACACCTGCCACGGGCCCCAGTTGAACTCGCCGCCGGGGCCGAACAATGCCACCACCGGCGTGCGCACGCGCATGGTTCGCGGCGATGCGGTAGCGCGGCCCGGGCAGCACGTCGCCGTGGTGGCGCAGCTTGGTCACCAGCACGCGGCGCACGCCTTGCAGTTCGACTTGGTCCTTCAGCATGCGTCACAATAGCAGAGAACCCCAGGGTGGAGAACCCTAGCGCAATTCTACGAGCAGCTGCTCGATGTTCAAATGCTCCGTCATCGCATCGGCGAGGCGATCGATGCTCGCTTCGCGCAATGCGTTGTAGTCGAGCGGCAGCGGACGTTCCAATCCGACCCAGGCGAGCAGGGCGACACA
>JAJZUN010000045.1 GCA_021848555.1 Pseudomonadota bacterium
TGGTCCGCGCCTGGGTGCCGGGCAAGTATCTGACCCTGGGCACCGACGGCTTCGGCCGCAGCGACACGCGCGCCGCGCTGCGGGGTTTCTTCGGCGTCGATGCGCAGGGTATTGCGCAGGCGGCCGTGCGCGCCGTGTCTACGGCCGAATGACGGGCTGGGGCGTGCCTTGCGCGCGCTCCCGCGGCATCATTCGGGTTTGATGCCGGCGTCCTTCACCCACTTCGCCCACTTGTCGAGTTCGACCTGCAGGAAGCCGCCGAATTCCTCGGGCGTGCCGGTGCCCATCACTTCCAGCCCGATATTGTTCAGGCGCTCGCGCACTTCGGGGCGGGTGAGCACCGCGCGCAGATCGGCGTTGAGCCGGACGACGATTTCTTTCGGCGTTCCTGCCGGCGCCAGCACGCCGTTCCAGGAGGTGAGGGCGAAGCCGGGCAGGGTTTCGCTCATCGCCGGCAGGCCGGGCAGGAGCGCGGTACGTTTGTTCGTCGCGGCGAGCGCGCGCATCCTGCCGTTCTTGATGTGCGGCAGTCCGGTGCCGAAATCGATGAAATAGAACTGGGTCTGTCCGCTGATCAGGTCGGTTGCCGCCTGCGGGCTGGACTTGTAGGCCACCGCCACGGCATCGATGCCCGACATCACGCGCATGGTCTCGCCCGCGACCTGGGCCGTGCTCGATGCGTAGGGAAACGACAGTTTGCCCGGATTGGCCTTGGCGTAGGCGATCAGTTCGGCCGTGGTCTTGACCGGCACGGCATTATTCACCACCAGTGCGAAGGGCACCTCGCCCACCAGCAGGATGGGCGAGAAATCCTTGATCGGATCGTAGGGCAGCTTCTTGAACATGGCCGGATTGGCCGAGTGGCTGGTGTTGGTGGTCATGAACAGGGTGTAGCCGTCCGGGGCCGCCTTGGCCACGTACTCGGCGGCGATCTGGCCGCTCGCGCCCGGTTTCGGGTCGACGATTACCGGCTGGCCGAGGCGCTCCGTCAGCGCCTGCGCGACCACGCGGGCGATGCTGTCGGTGGCGCTGCCCGCGGCGAAGGGCACCACGATCCTGACCGGCTTGTTCGGATATTGCGCCTGGGCGGCGCAGGCGAGCAGGGAAAAAAGCAACAACATGGCCAGACGCGGAACCGTTTTCATGCGACCTCCTGGAGAGCCCAAAATCGAAATTTGCCCTAGCCTTTGATCGTGTTCTCGGCCGATTCGCCGTAGGGCGGGGCATAGATTACCAGAACCCGCGCCGGCGTGTCGCTGGTCACGGTGAAGGTATGGCGCATGCCGGCCGGGAAGAAACAGCAGTCGCCGGGTCCGAGTTCGCGCGTCTGGCCGTCCACTTCGGCCAGGGCGCGGCCCTCGAGCAGATAGCAGACCTGTTCGATGCCGGGATGGCGGTGCGGCAGCGCGCCCTTGCCCTTCTCTATTACGCCTAGGACCACTTCGAGCTTGGCCGCGCCCACGGTCTCGGGGCCGATCAGGCGGTAATTGGTGGTGCCGACATGGTTCGCCGGGTGATAGGGCGCCACCGATTGCTGGTTGACGAAGTAATTCGGGGGGGAATGTTCGCGGGCCATGGCAGTCTCAGCTTTTAGTTTCGGGTATTCTAGCCGCTTGATCCAGATCAAACGCAAGCAAAGACTAAGCCATTGACTTGGCTTATAATTAGCCAATCCGGAATTGGAAGGGACGACGCGACGCGGGCGCCCTTCAATTCCGCTGCCCGAACCAGCGGAAACCACATGCAGCTTTACGCCCTAGGCCTGAATCACAACACCGCCCCGCTCGCGATCCGCGAGCAGATGGTGTTTCACGCCGAAAAACTGCAGGCGGCGCTGCGCGAACTGACCCAGGCCAAGCCGGTGGGCGAGGCCGCGATTCTTTCCACCTGCAATCGCACCGAGCTGTATTGTTCTTCGACCGAGCCGCAGGAGGCGCTGCATTGGCTGGCGGAATACCAGCGCATGAAGCCGCAGGAGTTGAAGCCCTACCTCTACACCCTGCCCAAGGAACAGGCGGTGCGCCATGCGTTTCGCGTGGCTTCGGGCCTGGAATCCATGGTGCTGGGCGAGCCGCAGATCCTGGGCCAGATGAAGGAAGCGGTGCGCCAGGCCGAATCGGCCGGCACCTTGGGAACCCTGCTGCACAAATTGTTCCAGCGCTCGTTCGCGGTGGCGAAGGAGGTGCGCACCAACACCCAGATCGGCGCCAATGTGGTGTCGATGGCGGCGGCCTCGGTGAAGCTGGCCGCGCGCATTTTCCCTAGCCTGAAAGAGCAGAAGATCCTGTTCATCGGCGCGGGCGAGATGATAGAGCTCTGCGCCACCCATTTCGCCGCGCAGCAGCCGCGCGCCATTACCGTGGCCAGCCGCACGCTGGAGCGGGCGCGCGCGCTGGCGCACCGCTTCAACGGCCAGGCGATCGAGCTGCGCGACCTCTCGGACAAACTGCACGAATACGATATCGTGGTGTCCTGCACCGCGAGCTCGCTTCCCATCCTCGGCAAGGGGACGGTGGAGCGCGCGATCAAGGCGCGCCGCCACCGGCCCATGTTCATGGTGGACCTGGCGGTGCCGCGCGACATCGAGCCCGAGGTCGCGGGCATGGACGACGTGTTCCTCTACACCGTGGACGACCTGGGTCAGATGGTCAAGACCGGCGCCGATGCGCGCCAGTCGGCGGTGGCGCAGGCCGAGGCCATCATCGAAACCAACGTCGGCGGTTTTCTGCACTGGATGTCGGCGCGCGATCTGGTGCCGACGATACGCGCCCTGCGCAGCCATGCGGAAGAAGCGCGCGGCGAGGAAGTGCAGCGCGCGCTGAAGCTGCTTGCGCGCGGCGACGATCCGAAGCTGGTCCTGGAGGCGTTGTCGCACGGGCTCACCAACAAACTGATGCATGCGCCCACCCAGGCGCTCAACGAAGCGTCCGCCGAAGAGCGGACCCGGCTCACCGAGCTGGTGTCCCGCCTGTACCAGATCCGCAGCCCGCGCTAGCCGGCTGCGCTGCTGCGTTCCGTTCCATGAAGACCTCTATTGCCTCGAAACTGGAGCAGCTTGTGCGCCGCCTGGGCGAACTGACCCGGCTGTTGTCCAGCGAGGACGTGGCGCGCGACATGGACAGCTACCGCAAGCTCACGCGCGAACACGCCGAGATCACACCGGTGGTCGAGTTGTACCAGTCGTTCAAGCAGGCGGAAGCCGACGCGCACACGGCGCAGGACATGCTCGCCGATCCGCAGATGAAAACCTTCGCCGAGGTCGAAATCCGCGAGGCGCGGGAGCGCATGGCGGCGATCGAAGTCAAGCTGCAGAAGTTGCTGCTGCCGCGCGATCCGGACGACGAACGCAACACCTTCCTCGAAATCCGTGCCGGCACCGGCGGCGACGAGTCCGCGCTGTTCGCGGGCGACTTGTTCCGCATGTACACGCGCTTTGCCGAACGCAACCGCTGGCAGGTGGAGGTCATTTCGGAGAGTCCGTCCGAGATCGGCGGCTACAAGGAGGTGATCGCCAAGATCGTCGGCCAGGGGGTGTTTTCCAAGCTCAAGTTCGAATCCGGCGGCCACCGGGTGCAGCGCGTACCGGCGACCGAGACCCAGGGGCGGATCCATACCTCGGCCTGCACCGTCGCGGTGATGCCGGAAGCCGACGAGATCAACGACGTGGTGATCAATCCCGCGGAAATCCGCGTCGACACCTTCCGCGCCTCAGGTGCCGGCGGACAGCACATCAACAAGACCGATTCGGCCGTGCGCATCACGCATCTGCCCACCGGCATCGTGGTCGAATGCCAGGACGGGCGTTCGCAGCACAAGAACAAGGCGCAGGCCATGTCGGTGCTGGCGGCGCGCATCAAGGACAAGCAGCTGCGGGAGGCGGCGGCGAAGCAGGCGGCAACGCGCAAGAGCCTGATCGGCAGCGGCGACCGTTCCGAGCGCATCCGCACCTACAACTTTCCGCAGGGGCGCGTCACCGACCACCGCATCAACCTGACGCTGTACAAAATCCAGGCCATCATGGACGGCGACCTCGGCGAACTGACCGGGGCGCTGGTCGCCGAGCACCAGGCCGAGCAGCTTGCCGCCCTGGGCGAGGACGCGGCGGCCTGAACCCCGGGCTGACAGCGTGACGACCCGGACGTGATGACCATCGCGCAACTCCTGGCGCAGAGCGGCCTGCCGCCTCTGGAAGCGCGCATGCTGCTCGAACGGGTGCTGGAACAAACGCGCGCCTGGCTGATCGCGCATGCGGACGAAGCGGCGGGGCCTGAGGCCGAGAAGGCTTTTGCCGCCCTGGTCGAGCGCCGCCACCGGGGCGAGCCGATCGCCTACATTTTGGGCAAGCGCGAATTCTACGGCCTCGAATTCCAGGTCACGCGCGCGGTGCTGATCCCGCGACCCGAAACGGAGTTGCTGGTGGACCTCGCGCTGGCGCGCATTCCCGAGCAAGCGGCGCTGCGCGTGCTCGACCTCGGAACCGGCAGCGGCGCGATCGCCGTGGCGCTGGCGAAGGCGCGGCCGCAGGCGCGGCTGACCGCGGTGGAACTGGACTACGCCGCGCTTTCGGTCGCCCGCGCCAACGCGAAACAGCACGCTGTCAGCGTGCGATTCTTTTGCGGCGACTGGTTCGGCGCGCTGCAGGCAGAGCGCTTCGACCTGATCGTGTCCAATCCGCCCTATGTCGCCGCCGGGGATGCACACCTGGAGCTGGGCGACGTGCGCTTCGAACCGCAGCGCGCCCTCGTAGGCGGCGCGGATGGCCTCGCTTGCATCCGCGCCATCGTGGGCAAAGCAGGCGCTCACCTGAATCAGGGCGCATGGCTTTTGTTTGAGCACGGCTACGATCAGGCCGCGGCCTGCCGCGCGCTGCTCGAAGCCGAAGGCTACGGCGAGGTGCAATCCTGGCCCGACCTGGCGGGAATCCTGCGCGTGAGCGGCGGCGTGCGGGCGCCGGCCGACACCGAAAGCGCCGCAAATTAGCGCCCGCCATTAATCCAAGGAAGGCAAAGATCGCGATGACCGCTGCAAGCACGCCGAAAAGCAATACCCTGCCCTACGGCGTGACGCCGCTGGACCAGGTGAAACACCTGAGCGGCCTGGAATTCATGCGCGGCATACTCGAAGGCCGGTTTCCGCCGGCACCGATCACCGCCGCGCTCAAGTTCGAATTGACCGAAGTCGAGCACGGCTGCGCGGTGTTCGAAGGCGAGCCCGAATTCGCCTATTACAATCCCATCGGCAGCGTGCACGGTGGTTACGCCGCCACGCTGCTCGACTCCTGCATGGGCTGTGCGGTGCATACCGTGCTGCCCGCGGGGCAGGCCTACACCACGCTGGAATTCAAGATCAATTTCGTGCGCGCCATGACCGACCAGACCGGGCGCGTGCGCGCCGAGGGGCGGGTGATCCATCCGGGCAATTGCGCCGCCACGGCGGAAGGCAAGCTCTACGACGCGCGGGGCAAGCTGCTGGCCCACGCCACCACCACCTGCATGATTTTTCCGATTTGAAACAGGCCGCGTGCGGCCCCGGACCCTGTTGACCGGGGGGGCGTCGGGCCGGTAGAATGCAAACCTGAGGAAATTACTCAAGTATTCGCGAACAGGAGTCGTTAATGGACACGCAAGAACTGATCAAACAACAGGTTTCGGGCCATCCGGTGGTGCTTTACATGAAAGGCACGCCGCAGGCGCCGCAGTGCGGTTTTTCCGCCAACGCGATAGCCATGCTCAATGCCTGCGGCGCGAGAGACGTATTCACCGTGGACGTGCTGGCCAATCCCGAGATACGCCAGGGCATCAAGACCTACGCCAACTGGCCGACCATCCCCCAGCTCTACGTCAAGGGCGAATTCGTCGGCGGTTCGGACATCATGGGCGAAATGTACCAGTCGGGCGAGCTGCAGAAGCTGTTGGGCGCGTGAGGCGCAATTTGGCGATTCGACTTGATCGGTACGCCGCCGATGTGACAGTCGGTGCGGTTGCCCTGCGGATAGCCGGGACATATCAGCGCCGTTAGAGTGGCTCCGCGATTGCGCGATGCCAACCTGGAGGCGAATACTATACAGTTCCGCGCGGCGACAATCCTGAAAGAAAGTCCTTTAGTAGCTGCTCGTCAAAAATTGCATTCCTCTGACGATGCAGATGCTCTGCTGTGACCTCCCTTGATGTATGCGCGCCTTGGTCACGCCTGTTCTTTAGTGCACCCAACCGCCTCAGAATCTCCGGCTTGCCTCGCAGCATCACGCCCGCGGCCTCAACCTTCTTAATTACGTCTGCTGGCAGGTCCGATTCAAGTATCTTGAGATATGAACCAATTGTCGGATGCGGTGAAAGAGGACGCTTTGGATTTTGCGCGTTCCAATATGTCGTAACCTCGGATGATCGATAAATATCTCGCAGTCGTTCATTTAGCTCGTTTTCGAAGCCGTGGGCATAGGCAACAGTTTCTGGGCCGAACTCAGTAATGCCTGCTCCGATTTTTTGAGTAATGTTCCGAAATCGTACTTCGGCTTCTACGATGAACTTCCTGCTCCTGACAGACAATCGACTCCAGTGATCACTACCTACCTGTTGCTCAATTTCTCGGGCGACCACCCTGCCGATCGGCTCATTGCTCGGTATTGAGGTGCTGACCGGAAACGGAATAATCGAACCCGAATCAGGCACAAGGTTCTTTAGGCGAAGCAGATCTAGATTCCACCCCTTTTCTCTGCAAATGGCCTTCATGAATTCGACCCCTTGACGGACGTAAGCGTGACCTGGTCGCGCCAAAGCGGTGCGAAGAAGTTCCGAGAATGTGGTCCAATTCACTTCCAGATGTTCATGTTGCGCGGCATCCATAAACGATTTGCGTAGCAGATAAAACGCAAGCAAAGCGTTGCCGAGCTCCGGGTATCCCTCCCGGTCGGCGGCGAGCCAGAAATTGTGGTGAAGGCGGAAGCTCCGAAATTCATTAATGTGATTATCTCCGTATCGATCACCTTTCCACCCCCACTCGCCGCATTCCTCTTCCTCGACAAACAATGCCAAGAAATGACAATGAGTATCCCAATCTGGGTTTGAGGGCTCATAGTCATCATATAGATAGCGGACATCGGGTCGAGCTTGCCATGGATAGCGTCCTCCGAACTGGTCGTCGCGCAACAAACTGATCTTATTTGACCAGGCATCCAGTGCCCGCGAATAGAACTCGGCATCATTGTCATAGCTGAAATTGCACCATAGCGCGGAGTCGGAGAGGGAAGAGAACCATTCCCTTTCGCTCATGCGACATGGTAGAAACGGCACGTCCACAGGTTCTTTGTAGATTCGCTTAATATTTTCCAACCAAGCGGAATCGGCAACTCCAAGTGCAACCTCGTCCCAGGATTGCGCAGGACGACCGAGCGGATAATTTACTAGGTTGCGTAGAATAGTGCGGCTTGCGTCGCTCTCGCCCAGCTCAATTTTGCAATCAAGCCCACAGCGAACGACTGCAACAAACAGACCTTGCGGTACTTCAAACTCATCTCCAAAGAACATAAGCAGGAATCCGTCAAAGGTTCCAAGCCCTTTCATAAATGACCGCATGAATTTCTGCTGCTCTGATGCGGAAAGCTGACTCACAGCTTTTCCAGCGGGTGGTTTGAAATCAAAGATGGGATGGTTTTCCGGGATTGGCTTGAGACCTCCGCCAAAATATGCGCCTAGGAGATTTACCACCATCCACAGCACCATCTCAGATTGAGTTTCGAATTCCTCCTCAAACGACTGTTGGTGCAGCAATTTCGGAAGAAATTGCCCCAAGAAAAAATCTCGCCCGTTCGCATTGATAGGTATGCGCTCATCGTCGCTAAACCAACAATCATCCGGATGGTGAAATGCCTCCGCAGGCTGTAGTTCTTTGAGATACTCACCAATTTTCGCAACAGGATCATTCTCGCCAAAAACTTTCGATATTGTGTCAACAAACGAATATGCAGGAGGATAAGCGCTGTAGGGTGTACTCGCCATTTTCTTGCGGATATCCTTTTGCGCCGCAGTACGCTTGGAGGAAGCATCGATAAGCGTCTGCATGATCGCTACCGCTTTCTCACTGAAATCCTGAACGCCCGTCTGCGGGGGGGGCGTGATAGGTATTTCGAAGGAAGAGATAACTTGAACTTGGCGAGAAGCCTGCACGCGTTCCTAAATAGCGATCTGCGATCTTGATGCGCTTTGACGGATTCTTCAAAGCTCGTCAGGTGATTCGTTAAAGGCGCCAACGGCCTATTTTCTCGAAAAGTTACCTCGATTGCTTCGAGAAAGTCCGTCGGATCGGAAGAAGCGTCATACTGTGTCAACGCCAGCAATTGGGGCGAATCGGGAAATTTGAGAATATTCTTATTCATATTTTAGTTTTCCGACGTCAAAATTGGATCGAATGGAAATGTGTTGCCGTAGGATCGGATTTCTACATCGCGGGGGAACTGCCGAAGGGGTTGGAATTCAACTGCGGGTGTGGAAGTATCTTCTTCGTAGGCGTCATATGTCAAACATTCGACCCAGTGTCATCGTGTAAGACGCGCAGCAACTAGCCTGGCCCGTGGATAACTGTGTTCTCAACTTCGACGGGCCACTCCCACCCCGCCTCGGCAGTTGAAAGCCAAAGCCGCAGTTCACTTTACCGGGACACTTTGAATGTGCTTACCAGGTAAGCGATATGCTATACTAGACCGTCATCCGACTTCCGGAGCCTGCCATGCCCGTCGCCACGCTTACCGAAAAAGGTCAAATCGTAATCCCCGCCGAGATCCGTGCGCGCTACGAGTTGACGCCCGGCACGCAGGTGGAGTTTGTCGATGAGGGCGGCGCGATCCGCCTGCTCGTGCGGCGCCGGATTGCCCCGTCCGACCCGGCTGCGGGCTACGGTCTCATCAAGGTCAAGCCGAGCTCTGGCCGGCCGCGCCGGCTATCGGAGTTCGATCCCGCGGCCACGCTCAAGAGGCCGCGGGCGAAGACATGATCGCCGTCGATACCAACATCCTCGCCCGCTTTTACTGCGACGATCCGGACGATCCGGAATCCAAGCACCAGCGGCCGCTGGCGCGCCGCGTGATGATCGAATCCCCGGCTGTCTTCGTGCCGCTGACGGTTATTCTCGAGTTCGAGTGGGTGATGCGCGGTTTCTACGAGGCGGAACCGGAATCCTACTGCGAGGCCGTCGGGCACCTGTTGGGCATGCCCCATGTCACAGTCGAGCGTTGGGAAGCGGTGAAAGACGCTCTAGACCTCCACCGCCGCGGATTGGACTTCGCCGATGCCTTGCATTGGACTTGCAGCGCCAACTGCGAGCGCTTTGTCAGTTTCGACGACCGCAAGTTTGTGCGCCGCGCCCGCCGTCTGGGCCTTATCCCCGAAGTCATGCTGGCGCGATAGTTGGTGCGCAGAAATACCATGCCCACGAAAATCTCCGACCTCCATATCGCGCGTGAAGACCTGTTGCCCACGCCGCGTGAGTTGCACCTGGGCCTGCCGGTAGGCGAGGCCGAATCTGCGCATATCGCGCAGGCGCGGGCAGCGGTGCAGGCTATCCTGCGTGGTGAAGATGACCGCCTGCTCGCGATCGTCGGCCCGTGCTCGATCCACGAGCCCGAGTCCGCGATCGAATATGCCCGGCGGCTGCGTGATTTTTCGCCCGGTGTGGCCGATGCGCTGTTCCTGGTGATGCGCGTCTATTTCGAGAAGCCGCGAACCCGCATGGGCTGGAAGGGACTGATCTATGACCCCGATCTCGACGGACGCGGCGATATCGGCGCGGGCCTGCGCAGCGCGCGCCGCATTCTCCTCGAGTGCGCCCGAATGGGGGTGCCGGCGGCATCCGAAATCCTCGACTTGGTGACGCCGCAGTACTACGCCGAATTGCTCAGCTGGGGCGCCATCGGCGCGCGCACGGTGGAGAGTCCGCTGCACCGGCAGATGGCGTCGGCGCTGTCGGCCCCGGTAGGCTTCAAGAACGCCACCGACGGCAGCGTGCAGACCGCGGTCGACGCGATTCTGGTCGCCGCGCAGCCGCACACGTTTCCATCGATTTCGCTGGACGGCAGGGCGATCATCGTCTCCACCACCGGCAATTCCAACGGCCACTTGATACTGCGCGGATCGGACCAGGGGCCGAATTACGATGCGGCGAGCGTGAGCAGTGCGGCAGACGCCTTGCGCAGGGCCGGTCTGCCGCCGCGCATGATCGTCGACTGCAGCCACGGCAACAGCGGCAAGGATTTTCGCAAGCAGCCCGAGGTGGCCGCCTGCGTCGCCGACCAGGTCGCCGGCGGCTCTTGCGCCGTCTGCGGCGTGATGATCGAGAGCCATCTCATCGAGGGCAATCAGGCGATCGCGGAAGACCGCAAAGGGATGCGCTACGGCCAGAGCGTTACCGATGGGTGCATAGGCTGGGACGCGACGACGGCCGTGCTCGAGCGCCTGGCCGCCGCGGTCAGGCTGCGGCGCAAGCGCCAGATCTAGACCGCGGACCGGCCGTAGAACAAGGAAGGACGCGCGTTTCCGCCATATCGCCCGTCGCGCGCCCCGGCTGACGGCGCGCTCTGCATCGGCCCGATCAGACGCCGATGAGGCGCGTATTGGCCAGCGACAGGCGTTCGACCAGGATCGCCATGAAGGCGCGGTCGAACTTGTGGCGGCAGATGTCCGAAGCCTGGTCCAGGTCTTCGTTGTGTATGGTGATGAGGCGCGCATCGCTCAAGGTCACGACGTCGGCGCTGCGCACGCTGCCGGCCTCCCGGGAGACATAGGCCATCTCGCCGAAACATTCGCCCGCGTTGAGTATGTTGAGCAGCTTGCCTTGCTTGATCACCTTGACTTCGCCCGAGGCGAGCAGGCAGAAGAAATCCCCTCTCTGCCCCTCGAACATCAGCGCCTTGCCCGGCTTGCAGTATTCCCAGCTGCTGATGCGCATCACTTCCCACAGCTCGGCGTCGCTGAAATGCGCGAAGAACGGCAGGTCGCGCAGAATATTGAATTTCTCGCTGTCGGCAAAATCCTCCGTCTTCTGCGCCGCCTGCGTGTCGCTGATCACCGCGGACAGATCGTCGGAGAATTCATCCCAGTTCTGGTAGCGCTGCTCCAGTTCCTTCTGCATTGCCTTGTGCACGATGCGGTCCACCGACTGCGGGATGCCTTGTCTCAGGCTGGATGGCGGCTGCGGCTCGACATTGGTGATCTGGTACATCATGCTGAAGTTGTTGCTCGCCTGGAACGGCAGCTGTCCGGCCAGCAGCTGGTACATCACCACGCCGAGGGAATAAATGTCGGTCTGAAGCGTCAGCGGGTGCTCCTTGATCTGCTGCGGCGACATATAGGCGGGAGACCCGATGCCGCTCACCTGGGTCACCATGCTGGTGGTGATCAGCGCCGAGCCGAAGTCGGAAATCTTGATGTCGGTATCGCCGTGCAGCAGGATGTTGGCCGGCTTGATGTCGCGGTGGATGACCCCTGCCTGATTGGCGAAATCCAGGGCCCGGGTGCACTTGAAGATGATCTCCACGATCTTGCTTACCGGAAGCAGGGCTTCGGGGTTGCAGTGCGGCTCGAGCGTGCC
>JAJZUN010000046.1 GCA_021848555.1 Pseudomonadota bacterium
TATATTGTTGAATATCCGCAGAGTCGCTGGTGGGCCTACCCTTGGGTTCCGGCAACGGCTCGCCGTCGATAACGCGGATGATCCGGTCGACGCCGGCGGTAATCCCTCCATAGAAATCCCCTTGCTTGAAGCGCGGCGTAATGATCTCGCTGATGATGCGCTTGCTGGTGGCGTCATTGAGCGCCCCTTCCAGGCCGTACCCCACCTCGATGCGAAGCGCGCGGTCGTCCTTGGCGACGACGAGGATTGCGCCGTCGTCCACTTTCTTCCGCCCCAGCTTCCATTGCTCCGCAACGCGCAAGGCATACTGCTCGATCGTTTCCGGGGCGGTGGTGGGAACGATCAGGACCGCGACCTGACTGCCTTTCCTGACTTCAAACGCTTGCAGGGTCTGCTCCAGGGCGGCCCGCTGCCCTGCGGTGAGCGTGGCGGTCAGGTCGGTGACGCGCCCGGTCAAGGGCGGGACCGGAATCTGCGCTCCGGCCATGAAAGACCAGCAAAGCGCGAATGCAAGCAATGCCGTTCTTGCCATGCGCATCGCCATCACCTGGCCGCTCCCTGAGCCTCGCCTTGGGGCCCGGCCGGCGCCGTCCCGAAATCCACCGTGGGTGGCCTGGAGATTACCTTTTCGTTTTCCACCGCGAAGTTGGGCTTCGCCTTATATCCGAACGCCATTGCCGTCAGATTGGAGGGGAAGGAGCGCACCGTGACGTTGAATTCCTGCACCGACTTGATGTAGCGGTTGCGCGCGACCGTAATGCGGTTTTCGGTACCTTCCAGCTGTGCCTGCAGGTCGCGGAAGTTGGCGTCGGACTTCAACTGCGGATAGTTTTCGGATACCACCAGCAGCCTGGACAAGGCACCCGACAGTTCTCCCTGGGCGGCCTGGAATCTGGCAAACGCCTCAGGGTTGTTGATGAGCTCCGGGGTTGCCTGGATGCTGCCGACTTTGGCGCGGGCATTGGTGATGCCCAGCAATACCGTCTTTTCCTGGGCGGCGTAGCCCTTCACGGTATTCACCAGGTTGGGAACCAGATCCGCACGGCGTTGGTACTGGTTCACAACTTCCGACCAGCTCGCCTTGATCTGTTCGTCGTTGCTTTGCAAGGTATTGTAGCCGCAGCCGGTAAGGCTTAACGTGACCAACGCTGCAAGGCTTGCCCATAATTTACGCATTTTATTTCTCCGAAGTTAACAGCCCTGTTGAAACGCAACTGGCGCCCGGCGCGGGGTAATGACCGCGCTACTTGCGCGGCTGCGTGTCGCGTTCGAGCCTGGCCTTGCGTTCTTCGTATTCCTTGTCCGATATCTCGCCCGCTGCGTAACGGCGCTGCAATATTTCGAGCGGCGACATGCGCGGCCGACTTCGCGGCACCGGTTCAATCAGTGCGAAGAACACCACGATCAGCGCGATCCAGAACAGCCACCACAGCGCGTGCATTCCTATAAAGCTCCATCCCATGTAGTTCATATGCCCTCCTTGTCGAACACCACAAATCGCAGTGTGTCTGCGCCCATTAACCCGAGTCCTTCGTCGGCTGCCCGCGCGCGTCGTCCACACGCTCCGGCACGTACTGCTGCGGCGCCTGGTCGAACCTGGCGACGCAGGCCTCACTGCAAAAATAATACGTCCTGCCTAGGACGGTGCGTTGCGCGGCCGCCTCTTCGGGCCGCACCAGCATGCCGCATACGGGATCTTTTTCCATCGCTCGTCTCCTTTCTCATGAGTCAACCAAGATGGCGCCGGAAGCGCCACACGCTCAAGGCGAGCAGCACGCCGCCGATCGCCAGCATGGCCGCGAGCCGCGGCCACAGCACATCGAGCCCCACGCCCTTCAGGAACAGGCCGAGCACCGCGTCCATGTAGTGGCGCAGCGGACTTGCCTCCGCCAGGACCTGCAAGCCTGACGGCATGCTTTCGAGCGGCACCACGGTGCCGGACAGAAACAGCAGCGGAAACAGCACCAGGAAGGACATCAGCAGCGCCTGCTGCAAGGTGTCCGCAATCACCGCCACCAGGATGCCGATGCCCAGGCTGCTCAGCAGGAACGCGCCGGAGAACAGCATGAACAGCGCGAGGCTGCCGCGCAGCGGCACGCCGAACACGGCCGCAACCAGAAGGCCGGGGAACAGCGCGATCAGGCCGACCAGAAATGGCGGCATCATCTTGGCCGCGATCGTCTCGCCCGGCGACACCGGCGTCACCAAGAGCTGCTCCATCGTGCCCGACTCCTTCTCGCGCACGACGCCGGCCGCGGCCGTGATCACGCCCACCATCATGCCGGCGAGCGCCATCATGGACAGCACCATGAAGTGGCGGTAGTCGAGTTCCGAGTTGTACCAGACGCGCGGGCGCAGTTCGACTGGCGGGCCGGATATATGTTGCGGTGGCGCCCGCTGCAACGCGAAGTTCTGCACGATGCGCTGCGCATAGCCCTGGGCGACGCTCGCGGTGTTGGCATTGGAACCATCGAGCAGGAGTTGCACGGTGGTAGGCACACCCTGCGCAAGCTGGCGGGAAAACTCCGGCGGAACCACCACCGCCGCCAGCACCTCGCCGCGATTGAGCATCGTCGCCACTTCGGAATCCGCGGCGGCGGTGTGCGTGATTTTGAAATAACCCGAACTGCCGAAGTCCTGCATGAGCGCGCGGCTCTCGGCGGAACGCGCATCATCCACAAACACGGTCGGCAGGTTGCGCACGTCGAAGGACATGGCGTAGGTGCACATGACGACCTCGCCGGTGTAGAGGTACAGGATCAGCGCCAGCATGGTGCGGGCGCGCAGGAACTGGATCAGTTCCTTGCGCACGAGCGCTGCGATTCTGCCGTAGCGCGTCATCGAGCCACCTTCTTGCGGAACAGCCGCGTGGTGACGACGAAGACCAGCACCGTGTAAAGCAGCAGCGCCAGGAACTGCGGCCACAGAACCTCCAGGCCCACATTCTTCATCGCGATGCCGCGCGAAATCTCGATGAAGTAGCGTGCCGGGAAAAGATAGGTGTAGAGCTGCAGCAGCGTTGGCATGGTGAAGATCGGGAACAGGAACCCGGAGAACAGGAACGAGGGCATGAGGGTCGCGAGCAGCGACAGCAGCATGGCGACGAGCTGGCTGCGGGTAATGATCGAGATGAGCAGCCCGAGCCCCACGGTGCAGAACACGTAGATCACGGTCGCCATCAGGAACAGCGGGAAGCTGCCGAGGAACGGGATATGGAACCACCACAGCCCGGCGACCAGGATCATGAGCATCTCGATGAAGGCGATCGCGGCGTACGGGATCATCTTGCCGGCGATGAACTCGTACGGCCGGATCGGCGAGACGAAAATCTGCTGTACCGAGCCCGCCTCTTTCTCGCGCACCACCGCGAGCGCGGTGAGCAGCGGCGGGAATGCCATCAGGATCACGCCGAACAGGCCGGGCACGATGTAGTTCACGCTTTCGAGCGGCGCGTTGAACCACACCCGGCTCTCGACCCGGACCGGGACCGGCTGCGCGGCCATGCCCTGCGCAGCCAGGCGCGCGCTCGCACGCTCGAGCGAATAGCTCTGGACGATGGCCTCGGCGTAGCCGAGGATCATCATCGCGGTGGCGGAGTACGAGCCATCGGCAAGCGCCTGCACCTCGGCCGTCTCGCCGCGCGCGAGCTTTTGCGAGAAATCCGGCGGTACGATCAGCACCAGGCGCACCCGGCTACGGTCGAGCAGCTTGGCAATCTCGCTCTCGGTACGAACATCGTGCGCACGCTTGAAGTAACCCGATTGCGGGAAGCGCTCGATCAGCGCGCGGCTCGCCGCGCTGCGGTCCTGGTCGTAGACCGCAAGGCTCGCGTCCTTGACGTCGAGCGACAGCGCCGAGCCGAAGAGGTAAAGCATCAGCAGCGGCAGCACCACCGCGACCGCGATCGTGATCGGGTCGCGGCGGATCTCGCGCACCTCTTTCCACACCACGGCAAAGATCAGGCTCTTCATCCCGTGCTCCGCCGCGCATCAGCCATCTCGAGGCGCGCCTGCTCCATCTGGATGAAGGCGATGAACACGTCCTCGATGCCGAGCGGGACCGTTTCGATGCGCCGCACCCGATGGCCGGCCTGTTCGAGACGCGCGAGCAGACGCGGACGCGCGGCCGCGGCGTCGTCCACCAGCAGGTGCAGGCGGTCGCCGAAAAACGAGGCCTGGACGCCGGGGTCGTCGCCAAACAGCGCGAGCGCCGGGATCGGCTGGTCGCATTCGAGTTCGAGCATCTCGCCGGCGCGCATGCCGGTGCGCAATTTCTGCGGCGAACCAAGGGCAATGAGTCGCCCGTAGTAGAGCAGCCCGAGGGTATGGCAGTGCTCGGCCTCGTCCATGTAATGCGTGGTCACGAACACCGTGACGCCGCGCGCGGCGAGATCGCCGATCAGTTCCCAGAAGCGCCGGCGCGACAGCGGATCGACCCCGGCGGTGGGCTCGTCGAGGAACAGCACCTGCGGCTCGTGCAGCACGGCGCAGGCCAGCGCCAGGCGCTGCTTGAGCCCGCCGGACAGCGCGCGCGTGAGCCGCGCCTCGTCGCCGGCGAGGCCGGCAAGCTGCAAGGCCCAGTCGCGGCGCGCGGCGAGCTTCTCGCGCGGAACCTGATACACGCCGGCGAAGAAATCGAGGTTCTCGCCCACCGTCATGTCTTCGTAGAGCGAGAAATGCTGCGACATGTAGCCGATGCGCGCGCGGAGTGCGCGCGTATCGGCGCCGAGTCCGACGCCGGCGACCGTAGCCCGCCCGGCGCTCGGCGCGAGCAGGCCGCACAGCATCTTGATGGTGGTGGTCTTACCCGAGCCGTTCGGGCCGAGAAAGCCGAATATCTCGCCGCGCCGCACGGCAAAACTCACCCGATCCACCGCGGTGAAGTTGCCGAAGCGCATGCCGAGTTCCTGCACCTCGACCGCCGGGCCGCTTGCGGCTGCCGACATTTCGTCGGCAGGTTCAACGGGAGCCGCGCCGACCGGCGTGGCCGGCAGCAGCGCGACGAACACGTCCTCCAGACTCGGCGCGACCGCCCGCTCCGCCTCGACCTGCACATCCTCGCGCGCAAGTGCTGCGCGCCACTCGCCCTCCCCGCCGCCGTCCTCCGGCAGCCGCAGGTGCAGGCGTTCGCCGAACACGTAGGGCGCGGCCTGCGGCAGTGCACGCTGCAGCACGGCGAGCGCGCGGCGCTGTGGACGCGCATCGAGTTCAAGCATCTTTCCCGGCAGCGCTGCGCGCAGCCGCCCGGGCGCATCGCAGGCAATTAGACGGCCATCGTGCAGCAGCGCCACGCGCGTGCAGCGCTCGGCCTCGTCCATGTAGGGGGTGGACACCACGATGCTGGTGCCTTCGGCGAGCGCCCGGTAAAGGATGCTCCAGAATTCTCGCCGCGATACCGGATCGACGCCGGTGGTCGGCTCGTCCAGGATAAGGAGCGGCGGCGCATGGACGAGGGCGCAACACAGCGCGAGCTTCTTCTGCATGCCGCCGGAGAGAAAGCGCGCCAGCTGGTCGCGGTGTCGCTCCAGGCGGGCAAATGCCAGCAAGCGCGACTTGCGTTCGACGCGCGCCGCGTCCGGCACGCGGTGCAGGGCGGCGAAAAAGTCGAGGTTCTCGTCCACCGTCAGGCGCCCGTAGAGACTGAATACCTGCGACATGTAGCCGATGCGCGCGGTGATCTCGCCCGCCTCGCGCACGCTGTCGTGACCCAGCACCGTCGCGTGCCCCGCGCTGGGGTCGAGGATGCCGGCCAGAATCTGCAGCGTCGTGGTCTTGCCGGCGCCGTCCGAGCCGAGGAGCCCGAATACTTCGCCGCGGCGAACAGCGAGATCGAGACCGGCAAGCACCGTCCGTTGGCCGTAGCGCCGGGTGAGGCCCGCCGCCTCGATCACCGGGTCTTCGGCAGGCGCGTTCATGGCTAGCGCGGCACCGTCAGCTTTTGCGGCCACGCGGCGTCGGGTTTCCAGCGCACCCAGGCGTCGGCCGGCATGCCGGGCTTGAGATAGCCTTCCGGATTGTCCACCGCGAGCGTCACGCCGAACACCAGGCGCGCGCGCTCGTCCGGCATGTGCACGTCCTTGGGGGTGAACTGGGCACGCGCATCGACGCGCGCCACGCGGCCATCGAAGCTGCGCTGCGGGAAGGCGTCCACGCGCACCCGCGCCGGGTCGTCGAGCTTGACCTTGCCGATCTCGCTCTCCGGCACGTAGATCTTCAGCTCGATGCGCGCCAGGTCGGCAAGCACGGCAATGGTCCGGCCCGGTGCAGCAAGCTCGCCGGCCTCGATGCCCTTGGTGAGAATCGTGCCGGCCGCCGGGGCACGGATCACGGCCTTGCCCACCTGCGAGCGCAGCAGCTCGACTTCGCGGCTCGCCGCCTCCCGGCTCGCCGCCGCTTGCGACCGCTGGGCAATGAGCGTCTCGACCTGCCCGCGCGCCTCGCGTTGCTGGTTCTCGACACGATCGAGCATCTGCGCGGACACGTAGCCGGTTTCGCGCAGCTTGCGGTAGCGCGCGAGCTCCTCGTCCGCGGTCTGCACATGGTGCCGCGCGGTGTCGAGCTGGCGCGCGACCTGCACCTGGGCGCGTTGCGCGGCGGCGGCATTGGCCTCGGTCTGCGCAAGGCGCGTGTTCAAATCGGTTTCGTCGAGCCGCACCAGCAAGTCGTTCTTGCGCACCGTTCGCCCCTCGACAAGCGCGCTCTCCTGCACCCGCCCGCCCACCTCGGCACTCACCGTTACCTCGGTCGCCTCGATGCGCCCGTTGCCATAGAGAATCCCCGCCGGCAATGCCGGCGGCAACAGCCACAGGAACACTGCATATGAAACACCCGCGAGGCCAATCATGCCAAGAAGTGTCCACAGCCAGGTCTTGCGCATCGCTACTCCCGTCAGGTTTTTCTGCCAGACATCCGGCAATCGGATCGTCAGACCTTCCTTGCGGCTACGGCCGTGCGTCACCCCAGCGCCGCTGGAGAACGTTGTAGATCGGCACGTACACCAGCCCGGCGTACACGCCGTAAAGGAAACTCTCGGCGAGCCCGAGCAGGAAGCCCCACCAGGTGAGCCATTTGAACGCCGGCAGTATCTGCTCGAGGAATACGTGCATGTGCAGACTCTGCGGCGTGACCAGGCCGTAGATGACGCACACCGCGAAGGTGACTGCGCCCCACAAGCCGAGCGCCCAGGAAACGAGCTTGATGTTCAGCATGACGGCTCTCCTCAGTGTTGATGGCCTTGCGGGGCGTCCTTGCGCGGCGGCTCTTTGCCCGCGGACCCTTGGTCGTCCCCGCCGCCGCCGTGACCTCCATGCCCCCCGCCCCGGCCTCCCCCCCCGCCCTCGCCCCCAGGCCCCCCGTGGCCGCACAGCTGCATACCGACGAACACGGTTAGAAACACGACAAAAACCCAGTTCTGCGTTAACCAGTCCATGATTGATCTCCTCGCTTGCCGTTAACCGTGCCCATGGTGCGGATGCACTTCCAGGTTTCCCACCTCGGTATCTTCCATGTAATGCACGAAGCCGCGGCGCAGGCGCTCCGCCCAGCCTGCGCCGAGTTTGGCGCCCGCCTCCTCCATCTTCGCTTCGAGCTGATCCGCCGTGGCCTGGAGCAGGTCGTAGGTGAGGGTCACCGTGTCGCCCACGATCTCGACGGCCTTCACTCCCATCATGGCGCCCAGCGCCTCGGTCAGGAGGGCGGCGTCGTGCGCGGCGAGCGGCGCGTCGAGCTGGAAGCGTCGGCGCTTGAGCAGTTCCTCGCCCTTCTGCGCGGGCGCCTTCTCGCCGGGCACCCCGATGTAGAGGTGGGGATTGGCGGCGAAGCGCTGCCGGCACTGCTCCGAGCAGAAGGCATAGTGCAACCCCTCGAATGTCGTCTCGAACTGCGCTGGGTCGACCTCCATTCCGCAGACCGGATCCTTGACCGTGGTGCTCATCCGTATCTCCTCGCCGGCCGCCTCATCCCAGTAAATTCTGGTAACGCACGCCGGTATTCAGGTTCAGGTCGGCCCTGATCTGCTTCGAAGGCTGCGCCGCCAGGCGCCTGCTGATCTCGCTGTCGGGATCTTTCAGGTCGCCGAACAGGATGGCCTGATGCCCGGCCCGCAGGCAGGCCTCGGCGCAGGCGGTGATGCCGTCGCCGCGATCCACCTTGTGCACGCACAGGGTGCAGGACTCGACCGTGCCGATGCCGCGTGGCGCGTAGGCTTTCTGGTTGTGGGTGGGCTCGTGAATAAACGAACGCGCCTTGTAGGGGCAGGCCATCATGCAGTAGCGGCAGCCGATGCAGGTGTGCTTGTTCACCAGCACGATGCCGTCGGCGCGGCGGAACGACGCCCCGGTGGGACAGACGTCGACGCAGGGCGGAAACTCGCAGTGCTGGCACATGACGGGGAAGGCCTGCGTGTGCCCGGTCTGCTCGTCGGTGACGGTCAGCTTGCGGATCCACTGCGCATCGGTCCTGGGCCGCCCGTGGCCCCACACGCCGTTTTCGGTGAAGCAGGCGTCGACGCAGGCGGTGCAGCCGTCGGCGCACTGGTTGGCATCGATCAGCAAACCCCAGCGCTGCAGGCTGGAGGCGGCTTCGTCGAGAGGGCGCCCGCGGGCGAGTTCGATCAGATTCAGGCCGGGCCCGAGGGCGGCGGCGGCAGCGGCGCCGCCGGCCAGACCCAGAAAAACACGTCGGTTCAGGCTCATGGTGTGGCTCCTTGGCTTCATTGCGGGCGGCTCACCGGATGTACGCCTCGGCCGCGTAGCGGCGCATCATGCGGTGGCTGTTGAAGTAGGACGCGTTCTTGCTGATTGCGCCCTTCATGACTCGGACCCAGCCGGCGGGGTCGTCCTGCTTCTCAGCATAGTAGAGCGGCAGCACCACCTGTTCGAGCTTGTCGTACAGGGCACGCGCGTCGCCGTCGTCCGCGTCCGCGGCATGGCCGATCGCCCATCCGGTCACCCCCTCGATGCAGCCCTCGATCCACCAGCCGTCCAGCACCGACAGGCTCGGCACGCCGTTGAACGCCGCCTTCATGCCGCTGGTGCCGGAGGCCTCGAACGGACGCAGCGGCGTGTTGAGCCAGACGTCGACGCCGGCCACCAGTGCCTGGGCGATCTCCATGTCGTAGTCGGGCAGATAGACCACCGGCACGCTGCCTTCGAGTGCGCGCGCCCGGGCGTGCAGTTCTTCGATCAGCCGCTTGCCGCCGTCGTCGCGCGGATGGGCCTTGCCGGCGAGCACGACCTGGAACGGGCGCTGGCGGGCAATGGCCTTGAGGCGTTCGAGGTCGCTGAACAGAAGGTCGGGACGCTTGTACGCGGTCATGCGCCGGGCGAAGCCGAGGATGGCCGTCTGCGGGTCGAGGCTGACGCCGCTGCGCGCGCGCACCCGCTCGATCAGCGTCCGCTTCGCCTGCGCGTGCGCCTCGCGGAAGGCGGCGTCGGGGATGCAGCAGTCGGCGCGCACCAGCTGCTCGGGCTCGTGGCACCAGCTCGGCAGATAACGGTCGTAGAGCGTGCGGAAGGGCTCGCTGGTCCAGATGAAGGGGTGCACGCCGTTGGTGACGGCGTGCACCCGGTAGCCGGGGAACATCGTGTTCGAGATTTCGGCGTGGCGCTTGGCCACGCCGTTCACGTATTCGCTCAGGTTGAGCGCGAGCCGCGTCATGTTGAGGCTGTCCTCGCCCGCGAGATGCTTCAGGGTCGCAGCATCGACGATGGTGCCGAGCACGCGCTGCACCAGCGGGTAGGCAAAACGGTCGTGGCCGGCCTCGACCGGCGTGTGGGTGGTGAAGTTGCACTGTTCGCGTACCCGCGGCACGTCGTAGGGCAGCTCGCCGGGGCGCAGGTCTTCGGGTGGATATTCATAGCGCCGCAGCAGTTCGAGCCCGAGCAGCGCGGAATGCCCTTCGTTCATGTGGTGATGGCGAATCTTGAAACCGAGCGCCTGCAGCAGCCGCACCCCGCCGATGCCGAGCACGATCTCCTGCTTGAGCCGGTAGGTATCGTCGCCGCCGTACAGGTAATGCGTGATCTCGCGGTCGTCCGCATGGTTCTCGTCCAGATCGGTATCGAGCAGCAGCACCGGCTGGCGGCCGCCCAGGTAGCCATCGAGCACATACAGCCATGCACCGATCCACACCGCCCGGCCCTCGATCGACACGGCGATCTTGGCGTCCAGCGGCTGCGCCCAGTCGTGCGGTTCCCACGTGGCCGCCTGCTCGACCTGCCGGCCCTGGGCGTCGATCGCCTGGCAGAAATAGCCGGCGCGGGAGACCAGGCTCACCGCCACCAGCGGCAGCACGAGGTCGGCGGCCGAACGCACGGTATCGCCGGCCAGCACGCCCAGGCCGCCGGAGTAGGTCGGTATTTCGTTGCGCAGCGCGATTTCCATGGTGAAGTAGGCGACGCGCGGCTCGTGGGTAAAGTCGTCGAGCAGGGGCAGCCCCCCCGGCGGCGAGGCTTCGTTCGTTGCATCCTGTCGGTTCAGTTCGTTCATGCGGGCCTCCCGCTGCGGTCGGGCCACTTCCACGCCAGTATCTCCGGCATGTCCTGGCCGTGGCGCGCGATGTACTCGTGGTGTTCGATGAGCTTGTCGCGCATCAGCTGTTTCAAATAAGCGGCCTTGTAGCCGAGCGTCGGTACGCGGTCGATCACGTCGATGACCAGATGGAAGCGGTCGAGGTCGTTCAGCACCGCCATGTCGAAGGGCGTGGTGGTCGTGCCCTCCTCCTTGTAGCCGCGCACGTGCAGGTTCCTATGATTGGTGCGGCGGTAGGTGAGACGGTGAATCAGCCACGGATAGCCGTGGTAGGCGAAGATCACCGGCTTGTCGGTGGTGAACAGGCCGTCGAACTCCCGGTCGTTAAGCCCGTGCGGATGCTCTTCGCGGGGCTGCAGCGTCATCAGGTCGACGACGTTCACCACCCGCACCTTGAGATCGGGAAGATGCGTGCGCAGCAGGTCGACCGCCGCCAGAATCTCCAGCGTCGGCACGTCGCCGGCCGCCGCCATGACCACGTCCGGCTCGCCGTCGGCGTCGCTGCTCGCCCATTCGAACAGGCCGATCCCGGCCGCGCAGTGCTTGATGGCGGCGTCCATGTCCAACCACTGCGGCTGCGCGTTCTTGCCGGCGACGATGACGTTCACCAGATGGCGTGAGCGCAGGCAGCAGTCGGCGACGCACAGCAGCGTGTTGGCGTCGGGCGGCAGGTACACGCGGATGACGCCAGCCTTCTTGTTGACCACGTGATCGATGAAACCCGGGTCCTGGTGCGAGAAGCCGTTGTGGTCCTGGCGCCAGACGTGCGAGGTCAGCAGATAGTTCAGCGAAGCGATCGGCCGCCGCCACGGAATTTCGCGGCTCACCTTGAGCCACTTGGCATGCTGGTTGAACATCGAATCGACGATGTGGATGAAGGCCTCGTAGCACGAGAACAGCCCGTGGCGGCCGGTGAGCAGATAGCCTTCGAGCCAGCCCTGGCAGGTGTGCTCGGAGAGGATTTCCATGACGCGCCCGCCGGG
>JAJZUN010000047.1 GCA_021848555.1 Pseudomonadota bacterium
TATGCCAGGGGCGGACTGCCGATCGTCGCGGTGGGGTGCGCGGTCGGCAGGGACAGCCGCATCGTCGGCAAACTGAACGGCCCGGTGAGCACGCCCAGGAGCGATGCCGGCATTATCGTGACCGAGTACGGCGTGGCCGACCTGCGCGGCGCCGGCCTCGCCGAACGCGCGCGCAGGATGATAGCCATCGCCCACCCGGAGCAGCGCGAACGACTGGAGCGGGAGAGCCGCAGCGCCTGAGAAGGGGCGCCATCCCCCGTGCGGACGAAGAACAGCGCGAAGCCCGCTCGGGTTTGACGCGCCGGGTAGCGGCTATTAGACTACGCCGTTCTCCACAAGAACAACTCCGGAGCCCCTTTTGCCGGCCAGTATCTCCGCCGCGACCGCGTCCCCCGCCGAACATCTCCTTTCCCTGTACCGCACCATGGCGCGCATCCGCGCTTTCGAAAACGCGGCAGAAGAGACGAGCCGCGGCAGCGTCGCCGTGTTCGGCGCCACTATCGACACCACGGCGCTGGTGCGCGGGCCGCTGCATCTGTCCACCGGGCAGGAAGCGGTCGCGGCCGGTGTGTGCGCGAACCTCGAGCGCGGCGACTACCTGACTTCGACGCACCGCGGGCACGGCCACACGCTGGCCAAGGGAGCCGATACCACGGCGATGATGTGCGAATTGTTCGGCCGGGCCAGCGGCACCAACAAAGGCAAGGGCGGCTCCATGCACATCGCCGATTTCGCCGTCGGCATGCTCGGCGCCAACGGGGTGGTCGCCGCCGGCATTCCCATCGCCGTGGGCGCGGCGCATTCAGCGAAGATCCGCGGCAGCAGCAGTATCGTCGCGTGTTTTTTCGGCGACGGCGCGATCAACCGCGGGCCGTTTCTCGAAGGCCTGAACTGGGCGAAAATCTTCGAATTGCCGGTGTTGTTCGTGTGCGAGGACAATCGCTATTCCGCGACGACCGCGACTGACGCCATGACCGCGGGCGATGGCGCGGCGGCGCGCGCGCTCGGCATCGGCCTTCCCGCCGTCACGGTCGACGGCAACGACGTGCTTGCGGTGGACGCCGCGGCGCGTGAACTGGTGGCGGGTATCCGCGCGGGCCGAGGACCGCAATTCCTGCACGCTCTCACCTACCGCGTGAAAGGCCACGTTTCGGTGGACGCCGCGGCTTATCGCAGGCAGAGCGAAGTCGACGGCGCTCTCGAGAGCGACCCGCTCAAGCTTGCCGGCGCGCGGCTCGCGGCGCTGGGCATGCCGGCCGGGCGCATCGCCGAAGCCGACGCCGCCGCACGGATGGAAATCGAGGCTGCGCTCACCGCCGCGCGCGCCGCGCCCGCGCCGCAACCTGGCGAGGCGTATACCGATATCCAAGACAGCGGAGCCGGCCTGTGGCGCTGATGAACTATGCGCAGGCGGCCTGCTTGGCCCTGGCCGACGCGATGCGGGCAGACCAGCGCGTGCTGGCCATGGGCGAGGACGTGGGACACGGCGGCATCTTCGGTCAGTACCGCGGCCTGAAGGAAGCATTCGGTGCGGCGCGCGTGATCGATACACCGATCTCGGAGGCGACCATCATGGGTGCCGCCGTCGGCATGGCGCTGACCGGCCTGCGCCCGGTAGTCGAAATGCGGGTGGTGGATTTCGCCTTGTGCGCGATCGATGAAATCGTCAACCAGGCGGCGAAGAACCGCTATATGTTCGGCGGCCAGGGCCGGGTGCCGCTGGTGGCGCGCCTGCCGATCGGGATCTGGAGCGGTTCCGCCGCGCAGCATTCGCAGTCGCTGGAGGCCTGGTTCGCCCACATACCCGGACTGGTCGTGGTCGCGCCGGCGACCCCCGCCGACAACTACGGCCTGCTCGCCGCGGCGATCGCCTGCGACGACCCCGTAATCTACATGGAACACAAGGAATTGTGGGGACTGCAGGGCGAGGTGGAGGCGCAGCCCGCCATCGCACTGGGCAAGGCGCATCTGGCCCGCGCCGGTACCGATCTGACGCTGGTCAGCTGGTCGGGCATGCTGCACACCGCGCTGGCCGCCGCCGAAGACGCGGCGCGGCAGGGCGTATCGGTCGAGGTGATCGATCTGCGCACCATCTGGCCCTGGGACCGCGAGTTGGTGCTCGAATCCGCGGCACGCACCGGGCGCTTGCTGGTTGCGCACGAAGCCGTGCAGGCGGCCGGCTTCGGCGCCGAAATCGCAGCCACGGTGGCGGAGGAACTCGGCATCCCGGTCCGGCGCGTGGGCGCGGCGCGCATTCCTACCGGCTACGCGCGCACGCTCGAAGACGTGGCGCGCATCTCGGCGCAGCAATTGCTGCACGAATTGAAACTTTTCGCCGAAAGCAGCGACCGCAGGCGCTAGATGGCCTGGCGCATGCGGGCGTGCTACGCTTACGCTTTATCCGGCAGGTCACTGCAAAACCATCGAAACAGCCCCTGATTAGAGGAAGCATACGGGACGGTGTCACTCGGTTTTTTGACCTGATTCAAACAGCAAACCAAAGGAGCAGACCATGATGCGTAGAAACCTGTTGCTGATATTGTCCGCGGCCGCGCTCGCGTTCGCCCTGCCTGCCGCCGCGCAGCAAGGCAAGTACCAGGCGGAATACCGTCTGTCTACGGTGGTCGGAACCGCTTTCCCCTGGGGCAAGGGCGCCGAGATCTGGGCCAACCTGGTGCGCGAGCGCACCCAGGGCAAGATCAACATCAAGATGTATCCCGGGACGTCGCTGGTGGCAGGCGACCAGACGCGCGAATTCACCGCGATACGCCAGGGCGTGATCGACCTGGCCGTAGGCTCGACCATCAACTGGTCGCCGCAGGTGAAGGAGCTGAACCTGTTCTCACTGCCCTTTCTGATGCCGGATTATGCCGCCATCGACGCGCTGACCCAGGGCGAGGTCGGCAAAGACATATTCAGGACACTGGAAAAGAACGGCGTGGTGCCGCTCGCCTGGGGCGAAAACGGGTTCCGCGAAGTCACCAATTCGAAACATCCTATCCGCAAGCCCGAGGACATGAAAGGCCTTAAGTTCCGCGTGGTCGGTTCGCCGATTTACAACGAAACCTTCACTGCGCTCGGATCGAACCCGACGCAGATGAGCTGGGCCGACGCACAGCCCGCGCTCGCTTCAGGCGCGGTCGACGGCCAGGAAAACCCGCTGAGCATTTTCACCGCGGCCAAGATGCACACCATCGGCCAGAAGAACGTGACGCTGTGGGGCTATGTCGCCGACCCGCTGATTTTCGTCGCCAACAAAGAGGTGTGGGAAAGCTGGACCCCGGCAGAGCGCAAGATCGTCAAAGAAGCGGCGATCGAGGCCGGGCGGCAGGAGATTCAGATTGCGCGCAAGGGCCTGATCGCGCCGGACCTGTCCACCATTTCCGAGATTGAAAAACTGGGCGTCAATGTGGTAACGCTCTCCGCCGGCGAGCGCGAAGCGTTCGTGAAAGCCACGCGCAAGGTCTACCAGAAGTGGTTGAAGACGATAGGCCAGGACCTGGTGAACAAAGCCGAGAAAGCGGTCGCCGCGCGCAAGAAGCCCTGACCGCAACTAACCGGAAGAACGCCGCCATGCGGATGTGGCGGCGTTTAATCCAGCGCACCCAATGAGCGAGCATCCCGATCTGATCAAACCGGCCGCTGAAGAGCGGCCGCGCGTCCCGGTAAAGATCGAGGAGTTCCTCGCCGCCATGGCGATGGCGCTGATCTGCCTGATCACCTTCGCCAACGTGCTGGTGCGCTATTTCACCGACGAGTCGTTCGCGTTCACCGAAGAGTTTTCGGTGTTCCTCATGGTGGTGCTGACTTTCGTCGGCGCCTCGGCGGCGTTCGCCAAGAACTCGCATATCCGCATGAGCTTCCTGGTGGAGAAACTGCAACCGCGGATTGCAGCCCGGATCGAGCTCGCGGTGATGGCCGCCGCTGCGGTGCTGTTTGCGATCATCGTCTGGTACGGCATCAGGCTGCTGGCGGACGACTGGAATTTCGACACCACCTCGCCCGGCATCGGCATTCCGCAGTGGATCTACACCCTGTGGCTGCCGCTGCTGTCCGCAGCGATCGTATTGCGCATCCTCGGTCGGATCGTGCGCCTCGCGCGCCGCAAGGCATAGACGTGCTGGCCCAGGGCAGCCTGATCCTGTTCATCGGCTTCGCGCTGCTGCTCGCGCTCGGTGCGCCGCTGGCGGTCGCGCTTGGCGTCGCCGGCACCGCCGTGATCATGATCGAAGGACTGGGCGTGATGTCGGTGCCCACCAACGCCTATGCCGGCCTGGCGAAGTATCCGCTGCTGGCGCTGCCGGTATTCGTGCTCGCGGGCATGATCTTCGAGCGCGCCGGCGTCGCCCTGCGCATCGTCAATTTCACCGCCGCGCTGGTGGGCAAGCGCCGCGGCGCCCAAGGCGTGGTGGCGATCCTGGTGTGCATGTTTCTCGGCGGCATCTCCGGCTCCGGTCCCGCGGATGCGGCAGCCGTAGCGATGGTGATGATTCCCGGCATGGCCAAACAGGGCTATCCGCGGGAATTTTCCGCCAGCCTGATCGCGGCCGCGGGGTCCACGGCGATCCTGATCCCGCCCTCGATCGCCTTCATCGTCTACAGCATCCTGGTGCCTGCCGCCAGCGTGCCGGCCTTGTTCGCGGCCGGCATGATACCGGGCATACTCGCCGGCCTGTCGCTGCTGATTCCGGTACTGTATTTTTCGCTGCGCGAAGGCTGGGGAGCCGGCGGCAGCGAGCACGATACGAGCGCATGGCACAGCTTCAAGGAAGCGAGCTGGGGGCTGCTCGCTCCGGTGATCATACTCGGCGGACTGCGCTCGGGCATGTTCACGCCCACCGAAGCCGCGGTGGTGGCGGTATTCTACGGCCTGTTCGTCGGCGTCTTCGTCTACCGCACGCTCACCTGGAGCAGTATCTACCGGGTGCTGGTGGAATCGGCGGAGATTTCCGCCGTAGTGATGATCATCATCTCCCTCGCCGGCGTATTCGCGCACGCGGGCTCAACGCTCGGTGCGTTCGATGCGTTCGCCAAGGCTTTGATCGGCGTGACCTCGACCGAGTGGGTCATGCTGCTGATGATCATGCTGATGCTGCTGATCGCGGGGATGCTGCTCGATGCGGTGTCCATCTTCCTCGTGTTCCTGCCGATTCTGCTGCCTATCGCCAAGACCTTCGGCTGGGACCTGGTCTGGTTCGGCGTGCTGATGACCATGAACATGGCGATCGGACAGTTCACCCCGCCGATGGCGGTCAATCTGATGGTCACTACCCGCATCGCCGGCGTCTCGATGGAATCCACGGTGAAGTGGGTAATCTGGATGGTGGGGGCGATGCTGATCGCGCTCGCCCTGGTCGCTATCCTGCCGCAATTCGCGCTGTGGCTGCCAAGAACATTGGGGTATTGACTGGTGCTGCCGGCACGAAATTGCCAACCGGACGTTAGATTGTTAAGATGAAGCGTTTGCTCACCTATTCCTGAGGAGGGAAGCATGAGATTCACTGCTGCTGCACTTGCCGGACTCGCCCTTTGCACCGTAGCCAATGTCCAGGCCGCGTATCCTGACCGTCCGATCAAGATGATCGTGCCCTGGGCCGCAGGCGGCGACACCGACAATATTTTCCGTCCATTCGCGCCGGCGCTGCAGAAAGCGCTGGGCGGGACGGCCGTGGTCATCGCCAACATCGGCGGCGCCTCGGGTACCGTGGGCGCGCGCGAAGCCAAGGGCTCTCCCCCGGACGGCTATACCCTGTACGCGGTGCATGACTATATCCATTCGACCTACTACACCGGCATGTCCGACGTGAACTACACGGACTTCGAGCCGGTTTGCCTGATTTCCGGCACCCCTTCGGTTTTGACGGCGAGCCCGAAGACCAAGTGGAGCACAATGAAGGAACTGGTCGACGACGCGAAAGCGCACCCGGGCCAGATCTCGGTCGGCGCGACCCTGGGTTCGACCAGCCATTTCTTCCCGGCGCTGGTTGAAAAAGCCGCGGGCATCAAGTTCAAGTATGTTTCCTACGATGGCCTGGCACAACGCATGAATTCGATCCTCGGCGGCCATATCGATCTGACCGACGGCAACCTCACGCAAAAAGGCAAGGTCGATGCCGGCCAGCTCAAGTTCATCGCCATTGCAACCGAGAAACGCAGCCCGGAAATGCCCAACGTACCGACGCTGAAGGAATTGGGCTACAACGTCGTCTACTCCGTCTCGCGCGGCCTGCTCGCGCCCAAAGGCACGCCCAACGAGATCCTGTCGAAGCTCGAGGCTGCCTGTGGCCAGGCGGTCAAAGACCCCGCCTTCGTCGAGTCGATGAAAAAGCAGGGCACCGACGTGCCCTACCTCGACCGCAAGGGGTACGCGGAGTTTCTCAAGAAGAACGACATCCTCAACAAAGACCTGTCCCGCGACCTCGGTCTGCTGAAGCGCTAGGAGCAGCGGCATCGCTTCTGTTGACGCGCCTCGCAAATGACTCGTGACGGTGTCGCCGGGCTGATCTGCCTGGCGCTCTCCATCGGCATGCTCGTGCTCACGCGCGGGCTGCCGCAGTCGCCGCTGGTTCCGATCGGACCGGATTTCTATCCGCGCATCGTGCTGGTCATCATGGCGGGGCTCTCCGCCCTGCTGATCGTCTTCGACCTCTGGCGGCAACGCTCGCAGGCCGCGTCAGCGACCGCTGAAGCGGGAGCAGCGCCGGAAAAGCGCAACTATCGGCTGGTCGGCATCACTTTCACCGTGTTTGCAGGCTACGTACTTCTGCTGCCGCTGGTGGGCTATCGCATCGCGACCTTCATTTTCATGGCGGCCCTGCAAGCCGTGTTCGAAGCGCCGCACAGCGCGCGGCGCTGGATGGTGGTGCTGGTGTCGGCACTGGCCACTGCCGCCATCACTTACGTCGTGTTCGAGCACTATCTCTCGGTGCTGTTGCCGCGCGGAAAGTGGACTGACTGGTGAACAATGATTGATCTCCTGCTCGCCGGAATCGAGAATGTCATCCACCTGAAATACCTGGTGCCGCTGTTTCTCGGCACCCTGGTCGGATTGATCGGCGGCGCGTTGCCCGGCGTCACCATCACCATGACCATCATCATCGTGCTGCCGTTCACTTTCGGCCTCGATCCGCTGCAGGGCCTCGCGACCATGACCGGCGTCTACGTCGGCGGCTCCGCCGGCGGCGCGATCACCGCCGCGCTGATCGGCATACCCGGCACGCCCTCGGCGATCACCACCACCTTCGACGGCTACCCGATGGTGCAGAAAGGCCAGCCCGGGCGGGCGGTCTGGCTCGGCATCTGGTCGTCTTTCCTCGGCGGATTGCTCGGCGGCGTATTCCTAATCGGCGCCACCGGCCCGCTCGCCGCGATTGCGCTCGAATTTGGTCCGTGGGAATACTTCGCGCTGTTCGTATTCGCGCTGTCGATGGTCGCCGGGCTCACCGAAGGGTCACTGGTCAAGGGATTCCTTTCCGGCGCAATCGGCCTCGCCATCACCATCGTCGGTTTCGATCCGATCATGAGCGTGCCGCGTTTCACCCTGGGCTCGGAGTTCCTGCGCAGCGGCTTTCCCTTCCTGCCGGTGCTGATCGGCATATTCGCGTTTGCGCAGCTGATGACAGACATCGAAAAAATGAGCGCGGCCGACCGCAACAGCGCGCCCATCAAGGCGCCGCCGCTCACCGTGTCGCACCTCAAAGTGCTGTGGGAGATACTTTCCAAGCCGTTTCTGCTCGTATGGTCGACGCTGGTAGGCATACTGATCGGCGTGCTGCCAGCAATCGGCGGCAGCGCGGCGACCGTCATGGCCTACGACCAGGCGAAAAAATTCTCCAAGCATCCGGAACGTTTCGGCAAAGGCAATCCAGAAGGCATCATTGCGTCGGAGGCTTCCTGCAACGCCAACGTCGGTGGCTCGCTCGTTACCATCATGGCTTTCGGCATTCCCGGCGACGCGGTGACTGCGGTGATGCTGGGCGCGATGACCATCCACGGCATCCAGTCCGGTCCGCTGTTCGTAAGCCAGCACCCGCAGATAGCCTACGGCATCTATGCGGCCTACCTGCTGGCGCACCCGCTGATGGTGCTGATCTGCGCCCTGGGCGCACGCCTGTTCCTGCGCGTGGTGACGGTGCCGAAATCCATCCTCATCCCCAATGTGCTGGTGCTGTGCGTGATCGGCGCCTTCGCGCTCAACAACATCATGGAGGACGTGGTGGTGCTGCTGATCTTCGGGCTTGTCGGTTACGCGCTGGTGAAGGCGCGCTTCCCGCTGGCGCCGCTGATCCTCGGGCTGATTCTGGGCGACCAGATCGAGGTCAACCTGCTGCGCGCGTTGATGAGCGACCCGAATCCGTGGCTATTCTTCACGCGCCCGATTTCCGGAGGCTTGCTGGCGCTGTCGGTCGGCTCCGCGATTTTCGCGCTGTGGCAGCACCAGCGGCACAAGGGCCACGCCGCCCAGGCCGAGCAGGAGCCCGACTTCTAGCTGTATTGTGGCGGCACCCCCGCTGCACTATTCGCGCTGGCTGGCCTCGCCGCCATCACGCGCGGTTTCAGGCTCCGAAGCAAGCGGTCGCGGCTTGTCGTCGTCGAGGACGACATTGAGCCCGGGACTTTCCAGATCATCGAACTGCCCCCCCTTAAGCGCAAGCCAGAACACGACCCCGATCGCGAACACCAGCACCACGCTCAGGGGGATGAGCAAGAACAGAATATCCATGCGCTCAACCTGCCGTGATGCCGGCCGCGGCCGACGCGGCGCGAAACCGTGACCGCCGGAACAGCCGCATCGAATTGAGGATGACAATGAGCGAACTGGCCGACATCCCTATGCCGGCCATCCAGGGCGTGACCACACCCAGTGCGGCCAGAGGCACGGCTGTCAGATTATAGGCAAGAGCCCAGAACAGGTTTTCGCGGATGATGGTGAGCGTGCGCCTCGAAGTCGCAAAAGCGGCGCGCAGATCGGTCAGACGTCCGGAGAGCAGCACTGCATCAGCCTGGCGCTGCGACATCCACGCGCCGTCGCTCATCGCAATCGAGACCGCCGCCGCGGCCAGCACCGGTGCATCGTTGATGCCGTCGCCTATCATCGCCACGACCCGGCCTTCGCGCTGCAACGCCTGCACGTAGCGCAGTTTATCCTGCGGCGATGCGTCCGCGCGGAACGAGGCGATGCCGAGCTCTGCGGCTATCCGCCCGACCGTTTCAGCGCGGTCACCGCTCAGCAGGTGCACGTGTTTGCCTGCCCGGTGCAGCGCATCGATGAAGGCGCCCGCGTCCGGCCGCAATTCGTCGCCAAATACAAACAGGGCGAGGCAACCGCTCGCGTCGCCCAGCATGGCAACGGAACTGCCCGCTGGAATTTCCGGGGACTGCCACGGCTCCAGCACCCGTTGCATCGCCATCACGAAGTCCGGCCGGCCGAGACGGTAGACATGGCCGTCTATCCCGGCTTCCACGCCCAGTCCGGCATGGTGCCTTGAATCCTGCGCCGCAGGCGACTGTGGTCGCATCGCAACCAAGGTCTTCGCGATCGGATGCATCGACCCCTGCTCCATCGCCGCCGCAATGCGCAGGCATTGCGCTTCGTCTAGTTGCGCCAGGGTCTGGATGCGCGTGAGGTGCAGGCGTCCCAGCGTCAGGGTGCCGGTCTTGTCCAGTACCACATCGGTGGCGCGCGCCAGCGTCTCCACCACATGCCCGCGGCAGACGATCAGACCTTGGCGCGCGAGCCTGCCGGTCGCCACCGTCAGCGCAACAGGCGTCGCCAGAGACAGCGCGCAGGGACAGGTGACGACGAGGATGGACACCGCGACCCACAGCGCCCGCCCGGGATCGACCAACCACCACGCGGCCGCGGCGCCTGCCGCAAGAATCAGCGTCGCTGCGACAAACCAGCCGGTTACCCGCTCGGCGTTGGCGACCAGCCTTGGACGCTCGGCCGCGGCCTGCTGCATCAGCCGGACAATGGAGGACAGCACGGTATCCGCGCCGATGCGATCAACCCGCATCAGCAACGGGCCGGCGGCATTGGTCGATCCGCCGGTAAGCCGGTCGCCGGTATGCCTGGCCACCGGGCGGCTCTCGCCGGAGAGCAGAGACTCGTCGACGAAGCCCTCGCCATCCTCGACCACACCATCGGCGGGGACGCGCTCCCCCGAGCGCACCAGCACCCTGTCCCCGGGTCGCAAGGCGGAAACCGGCACCTGCCCGGATACACCTTCCGAATCCAGGCGCAGCGCAACGTCCGGCGTCGCACGGGACAGGAAATCGAGGCTGCGCGCCACCGCATGCCGCGCCTTGATTTCCAGGTATCTGCCGCACAACAGCAGGAATACGAACATGGAAACCGAATCGAAATAGACTTCCCCGCGCCCGCTAAGGGTGGACCATGTGCTGGCCGCGAATGCGACGCCGATGCCCAGGGCCACCGGCAAGTCCATGCCCATGCGGCTCAGGCGCAGATCGCGCCACGCTGCCTGAAAAAACGGCCCTGCCGAATAAATCACCACCGGCAGGGTGAGAATCAAGCCGGCCCAGCGCATCAACTGCTCGATGTCGGGCGTCATGCTGCCGGGCTCGGCCACATACACCGGCAGCGCGTACATCATCACCTGCATCATGCCGAAACCGGCGATGAACAGGCGCCAAAGACTCTGTTTCTGCTCCATGTGCTGCGCCATCTCCTGCTGGCGCGCGTCGTAGGGGTGTGCACGGTAGCCGATGTGCCGCACGGCGGCGAGAATATCGCTGAGTTTTGTCCGCTTCGGATCCCAGCGCAATTGAGCGCGATGCGTAGTGGCATTGACGCCGATGCCGAGAACACCGGGCAGTCGTCCCAGCACACTTTCGTTGAGCCATACACAGGCGGTGCAGCGCACGCCTTCTAGCATGAGCGCGGCATCGCAGTTACCGCTCGCGTCGATATGGACGAAGCCCCGCTGCACCTCGGGATCGTCGTAGATGCGGAAATCCTCGCACTGATCGCCCACTTCGGCCGTAGCCGCCGGACCGGTCCGATGCTCGTAATAGCCCTGCAGTCCGTAGCCCAGGATGGCCGTTGCCACCGCCTCGCAGCCGGGGCAGCAGACCGGCTGCCATTGGCCATCGACTTTGACGCGGTAACGCTCTGGATCAAGTACCGGCAACGCGCAATGAAAACAGGCGACCTCTTTCCCTGTAGTCCGCGTCTCTTGCGCAAACGCACGCGGATCACCGGCAGAGGCGGCTTGGCGGCTGGATAGGGTCATGCGGATTCGATTGTAAGTGTTGGTTTCGAACTACACCATGTTTCGTCGTTTTG
>JAJZUN010000048.1 GCA_021848555.1 Pseudomonadota bacterium
GTGGAAGCCCGCAATGGCCAGGTCCGCCTGCGCGGCGTGGTCGCGTCGCAGGCCACGATAGACAAGGCAGGCGAAGTGGCGCGCCGCGTCGAGGGCGTGAAGTCGGTGAAGAACGACATGCGGAAAATGTGACGGCCGCCGGCGAGGCGCCGGCGCGCGACTGAATCGGAGCGCTTCCCAAACAGGCGGCGGCGTAAGGTCCCCGGCAGGTACCTCCGGGAAGGGGCAGCATGAGCCAAGACCGGCGCCGCTGATCGCCGCCGCCGCAGTTCTGGCGTTGCCGCTGCGGCGCAACTGCGGCCTTCCGCGTAGCGCATGATGGCGTTGCCCTTGGATACCAGACATCCGGCTCGCAAGCGGCCCGGAAATTGCCTTTCTTCACGATCCTTACTATACTAAGCTGTGTAAGGAATAAAGGAGTTTGCGATGCCAACCGATGCCACGCTCACGAGCAAGGGCCAAACGACCATCCCCAAGGAAATCAGGGATAGTCTGGGCATGAAACCCGGGGACCGAATGACCTTCACGCTGATGCCGGATGCCACTGTGGTCATGCGGGTGAAGAGCAAGAGTGTCACCGAGCTTGCGGGCATGCTGAAGAAGAAAGGCCGAAAGACTGTTCCAATCGAGCAATTGTCGCGCTGATGCTCGGAATAGATACGAATGTCCTCGTTCGTTTTCTGGTTCGGGACGACGAGGCGCAGTTTGAGAGGGCGCGCAAGCTGATCAAGCGTGAAGTCGCGGCCGGCCGCCGCGTCTTCATAAGCCAGTTGGTTCTTCTGGAAACCGAATGGGTGCTGCGCAGCCGATATGCCCTGCGGAAGATTGAGATCATCGGAGCCATCTCCGGCTTGCTGGATGCGACAGACGTCCAGCTTGAGGATGAGGCGACCATAGAGGAAGCGCTTTTTGTCTGGAAGGACGGAGTTGTGGATTTCGCCGACTGCCTTATCGGCGCTCGGAATCGGAGCTTGGGATGCCGGGCAACGGCAACCTTTGATGCAAAGGCATCCACGCTGCCGGGCTTTACCACTGCCTGACGAGCAACGGGTAATTGCATGCTCCGTGCAAGCATCGAACTGCATATGAGTCCCTCATGAAAACAGTGACTCTCCCTTCGGGCGAGCGCGTCCCCGCCTTCGGCCTGGGCACCTGGACCCTAGGCGACAACCGTGCCGCGCGCGCGGAGGAAATCGCGACGCTGCGGCTGGGCCTGGACTCGGGCGCGACGCTGATAGACACCGCGGAAATGTACGGTGACGGCCGGTCGGAGGAACTCATCGCCGAGGCGATCGCCGGCCGGCGCGACGAGGTGTTCCTGGTGAGCAAGGTGTATCCGCACAACGCCTCGGCCAAGGGCTTGCCAGAGGCGTGCGAGCGCAGTCTGCGCCGGCTGCGGACCGACCGCATCGACCTGTATCTGCTGCACTGGCGCGGCGACGTTCCGCTCACCGAGACGCTGCGGGCGTTCCGGCGCCTCAAGGATACGGGCAAGATCCGGCATTACGGCGTGAGCAATCTCGACCTGGGCGATATGCAGGAACTGTGGGGTCTGCCGGGCGCAGAGGGCGTCGCCACCAACCAGCTGCTCTACAACCTCACGCGGCGCGGCATCGAGTGGGATTTGCTGCCCTGGCTGCGCGCGCGGCGCGTGCCGGTGATGGCCTATTCGCCGATCGAGCAGGGACGGCTCGCCGGCAATCGAAAGCTCGCCGGTTTCGCCGAGCGCCACGGCATGACGCCGGCGCAGGCCGCGCTCGCCTGGCTGCTCGCGCAGGACGAGGTGATGGTGATACCGAAGACCGGCCGCCGCGAGCGGCTGAAAGAGAATCTGGGCGCGCTCGACCGGGTGCTAGGCGCGGCGCAACTGGCCGAGCTCGATCAGTTGTTTGCGCCGCCCAAGGGGCCGAGTCCGCTGCAAATGCTCTGAACCGGCGCCGGCCCGGCGCGGCGCGCTGCGCCGAAAGGGTAGAATTCAGGCTGTAGCTTCTCAGAAGCCGGTGCAAAAGTCATTTTGCACCGGGCCGAATCAGGGGAGCACGAGGGGAGGTCTCCCCTCGTATTGTTACTAACTTTTAGTCCGCCCTTACCCCGAGGCCGCGTGAAAGTCACCATCATTCCAGTCACCCCGTTCCAGCAGAACTGCTCGCTGCTGGTGTGCGAACAGACCAGGCAGGCGGCGGTGGTCGATCCCGGCGGAGACCTGGAGCTGATACTCGGCGCGGTGAAAGAACAGGGCGTGGTGCTGGAAAAAATCCTGCTCACCCACGGCCACATCGACCACTGCGGCGGGACCGCGCAGTTGTCGCGCGAGCTCGGCCTGCCGGTCGAGGGGCCGCATCCGGACGACCGTTTCCTGATCGACGATCTGCCGCAGCAGGGCCTGCGCTTCGGCTTTCCGCAATTGCAGGGCTTCACGCCGGCGCGCTGGCTCGGCGGCGGCGACAGCGTGCGCTTTGGCAGCGTGGAACTGCAGGTGAGACACTGTCCGGGTCACACGCCGGGGCACGTGATATTTTTCAGCCCCGAATACCGTCTGGCCCTGGTGGGCGACGTGCTGTTCGCCGGGTCGATCGGGCGCACCGACCTGCCGCGCGGCGATCACGCCACGCTGATCCGCTCCATCCGCGAGCAGCTCTGGCCGCTCGGGCCGGACGTGACCTTCATTCCGGGCCACGGACCGACCTCGACCTTCGGCGAGGAGCGCGAGTCGAATCCGTTCGTCGCCGATCGCGTCCTCGATCGCGCCCGGCCCTGACCCGGCGCGGCCCCGACTCTGGCGAACCGTGAGCGACCCAGCCGATCTCGACTCCGAGCTGCGCGAGGACGTGCGTTTCCTCGGGCGGCTGCTCGGCCGGGTGCTGCAGGAGCGCACCGGCGAGTCCGGCTACGCGCTGATCGAAACCGTGCGCCAGACCGCGGTGCGTTTTCGCCGCGCCGCGCCGGTCGAAGCCGCGGCGGTGCGCGCCGAACTGGCCAGCATACTCGACGGACTGTCGCACCGCCAGAGCCTGGACGTGGTGCGCGCCTTCAGCTATTTCTCGCATCTGCTCAATATCGCCGAGGACCGCCATCAGAAGCGCAAGCGCCGCGCCGAGGCGCGCGACGGGCGGCCGCCGCGCGAGGGCAGCCTGGCGCGGACGCTGGCGCTGCTGAAGACCGCAGGCGTCGGCACGGCCGCGCTGCAGGCCTGGATCGAGGGTGCGCTGGTGAGCCCGGTGCTGACCGCGCATCCGACCGAGGTGAAGAGGAAGAGCACGCTCGACTGCGAACGCGAGATCGCGCGGCTGCTCGAGCGGCGCGATCGCGAGCAATTGCTGCCGCCCGAGCAGGCGGAACTCGAGCACGAGCTCTACACCTGGATCCTGACGCTGTGGCAGACGGCGATGCTGCGCCTGACCAAGCTGCGCGTCGTCGACGAGATCGACAACGCGCTCGCCTATTACCGCGACACCTTTCTCGAGCAGATCCCGCGCCTGTACGCCGAAATGGAACAGCGCATCGCGCAGCACACCGGCACGGCGCTGCGCCTGCCGGTCCTGCTGCGCATGGGGTCGTGGATAGGCGGGGACCGCGACGGCAATCCTTTCGTCACGGCGGACGTGCTGCGCGCCGCGCTGGAGCGCCAGGCGCGGCTCGCGTTCGCGCACTACCTGGAGCAGATCCATTTGACCGGCGGGGAACTCTCGCTCGCGTCGCGCCTGGTGAGCGTCACGCCGGAACTGGCGGCGCTCGCCGAGGCGAGCGGCGATGATTCGCCGTTCCGCCAGGACGAGCCCTACCGCCGCGCCCTGATCGGCATCTACGCGCGGCTGGCGGCGACCGCCCACGCGCTGTGCGGCTACCTGCCGGCGCGCGAGCCGCACGCCAAGGGCGTGCCCTACGGCTCGAGCGCGGAGCTGGGCCGGGACCTGGGCATCATTGCGCGCTCGCTCGCCAACCACGGCTCCACGGCCCTGGCCGAGCGGCGGCTGCTGCCGCTCGCGCGCGCGGTCGAGGTGTTCGGTTTCCATCTGGCTTCGCTCGACCTGCGCCAGAACTCGGGCGTCCACGAACGCGTGGTGGCCGAATTGCTGCGCGCAGCCGGGGTGCACGCGGACTACGCCGCGCTCGCCGAGCCCGAGCGCATCGCCCTGCTCGAGCGCGAGCTGGCCGGCGCGAGGCTGCTGTACTCGCGCCATCTGGAGTACAGCGCGACGGTGAGCGGCGAACTCGAGATCCTGCAGGCGGCGGCGGACGTGCATGCCCGCTTCGGCGCCGTCGCGATCCAGAATTACATCATTTCGAATTGCGCTTCGGTCAGCGACCTGCTGGAAGCGGGCCTGCTGCTGAAGGAAGTCGGGCTGCTGGTGTCGGGCCCGGCGCCGCGTCTGGCGCTCAACATCGTGCCGCTGTTCGAGACCATCGCCGACCTGGGACGCTGCGGCGGCATCATGGCCGACGCCTTCGCGCTGGAGACCTACCGCGGCTGGCTGGAGGCGCGCGGGCGGGTGCAGGAGATCATGCTCGGCTATTCCGACAGCAACAAGGACGGGGGTTATCTCACCGCCAACTGGGCGCTGTACCAGGCGGAAGCGAGCCTGGTCGCGGTGTTCGGCAAAGCCGGCATCCGCCTGCGCCTGTTCCATGGGCGCGGCGGCTCCGTCGGCCGCGGCGGCGGGCCCGCCTACGAAGCCATACTGGCGCAGCCGCCGGGCAGCGTGGACGGGATGCTGCGCCTGACCGAGCAGGGCGAAACCATCGCCAGCAAGTACGCCGACGCGCAGTTGGGGCGGGAGAATCTGGAAACCCTGGTTGCGGCCACCCTCGAAGCCAGCCTGCTGCACGCGCAGGGCCCGGACGCGGCGGTGCGCCGCTATGCCGCGGTGATGGATACGCTCAGCACCCACGCCTGCAGCGCCTACCGCGCCCTGGTCTACGAAACGCCCGGTTTCGTCGAGTATTTCCGCATGACCACGCCGATCGCGGAGATCGCCGAACTCAACATCGGCAGCCGCCCGGCCTCGCGCAAGGCCTCCTGGGGGATAGAGGACCTGCGCGCGATTCCCTGGGTATTCAGCTGGGCGCAGTGCCGCGTGCTGCTGCCCGGATGGTACGGTTTCGCGAGCGCGGTGGAGGTCTGGCTGATCGGCCATCCGCAGGGCATGGAAACCCTGCAGGAAATGTATCAGCGCTGGCCGTTTTTCCGCAGCGTCATATCCAATATGGACATGGTGCTCGCCAAGACCGACCTGTCCATCGCCTCGCGCTACGCCGAACTGCTGCCGGACACGGCGCTGCGCGAGCGCGTGCTCGCGCGCATCGTCGCGGAGCTGAACAACTCGATCCGCTATCTGCTGCAGATCACCGGCCAGGAGACCCTGCTCGCCAGCAATCCCGAGCTGGCGCAAAGCATACGCAACCGCATCCCCTACCTCGACCCGCTCAACCACCTGCAGATCGAACTGCTGCGCCGCTATCGCGCGGGCGATACCGACGAACTGACACGGCGCGGCATACACCTGTCCATCAACGGGCTCACCGCCGGCCTGCGCAACAGCGGCTGATGCGGCGCATAGATGCGGCTTTACGCCGGCCGCGTTTTGTGGAAGTATGGGCGCGCGCTGCGCCAGTCCCGCACAGAACCGGGGCGGACGCGGCGGGTCGATTCCGGCAAAGACCGGAACTGCCGGGATGAGATCGATCCGGGGCACGGCCCCGGAAAGCGACAGTCCGCTACAGGAGGATGGATGCTGCAGACCCAGGCGAAGGACGGGGACAGGCTGCTGGCTGTCGACGGCGTATCGGTGCACTTCGGCGGCATCGTCGCGCTCGACGGCGTCTCCTTCGATATCGCCCCGGGACAGATTGCGGGCCTGATCGGTCCCAATGGCGCGGGCAAGACCACGCTGTTCAACTGCCTGTCCCGGCTCTACCGCTGTCAGAGCGGCCAGATCACGTTCGACGGCCGGCCCTTGCTTGCGATCCCGCGGCACGGCATCGCTGCCGCGGGCATAGGCCGCACCTTCCAGAACCTGGCGCTGTTCCGCTCCATGACGGTGCTGAACAACGTGCTGCTGGGCCGCCATTGCCGCACCCGCTCCGGCTTTCTCTCCAATGCCCTGCGCCTGCCGCGGGTGGAACGCGAAGAACGCGAGACCGCCGCAAAGGTGCGCGAGCTGGTCGCCTTCCTCGACCTGGAGGCGGTCGCCGAGAAGCGCGTGTCCGACCTTCCGTTCGGCACGCAAAAGCGCGTCGAACTCGCGCGCGCCCTCGCCAGCAAACCCAAGCTGCTGCTGCTGGACGAACCGGCGAGCGGTCTCAATCATGAAGAAGTGGGGGCGCTGGGCAAGCTGATCCGCGATATCCGCGACCGGCTGGGCGTGACCGTGCTGCTGGTCGAGCACCACATGAGCCTGGTGATGAGCGTCTCGGACAAGGTGGTGGCGCTCAATTTCGGACGCAAGATCGCGGAGGGCACGCCGGCCGAGGTGCAGCAGCACCCGGAGGTGGTGCAGGCCTATCTGGGGGCGAGCGCCTGATGGCGGCGCTGCTGCAAGTGGCCGGGCTGCACGCCGCCTACGGGCCGACGCGGGTGCTGCACGGCATCGATTTCGCGCTGGAGGAGGGGTCGATCACGGCGCTGCTCGGCGCCAACGGCGCCGGCAAGACCACCACGCTGCGCGCGCTCTGCGCCATGGTGAAGACCGAGGGCGAGATCCGCTTCGGCGGGGCGCGCATCGAAGGACGATCGACCGAGGACATCGTGCGCATGGGGCTAGCCCATGTGCCGGACGGACGCGGCACCTTCGTCAATCTCAGCACCGAAGAGAACCTGCGCCTGGGCGCCTATGTGCGCCGCGACAAGCGCGAGGTGGAGCGGGATTTCGAGCGCATCTACGCTTATTTTCCGCGGCTGAAGGAGCGCCGCCATCAGCAGGCCGGCACCCTCTCCGGCGGCGAGCAGCAGATGCTGGCGGTGTCGCGCGCGCTGATGCTGCGGCCGCGGCTGCTGCTGCTGGACGAGCCGTCGTTCGGCCTGGCGCCGCTGGTCGTGCGCGAGATTTTCGGCATCATGCGCACCATCAACCAGACCGAGAGGGTCAGCATCCTGCTGGTGGAGCAGAACGCGGCGATGGCCCTGGACCTGGCGGACCACGCCTACCTGATCGAGACCGGCCGCGTGGTGCTGTCGGGAACGTCGGACCAGATCAAGCAGGACGAGGCGGTGCGCCGCTCCTACCTCGGGTACTAGGGGAAGAACACGTGGACGCCCTCATCCATCAAGTCCTCGCCGGTCTCGCCACCGGCGGCATCTACGCGAGCGTGGCGCTGGCGCTGGTGATGATCTACCAGGCCACCCATCACTTGAACTTCGCCCAGGGCGAACTGGCGATGTTCTGCACCTATCTCGCCTGGACCCTGATCAACGCCGGTTTCGGCTACTGGACCGCTTTCCTGCTGACCGTCGGCCTGTCGTTCGTGCTCGGCGTCGTCATCGGACGGGTGGTGATCAGGCCGGTCGAGAATTCGCCGGTGCTCGCGGTGGTGGTGGTGTTCATCGGCCTGCTGGTGATCCTGAACAGCGTCACCGGCTGGATCTACAGCTACACCATCAAGACGTTTCCCAGCCCGTTCCCGGCCGAACCGCTGTTCGGCAACAAGTACATGTCCTCGCACGAGATCGGTGCAATCGGGATCACGCTGGTCGTTCTGCTGCTGCTGTACGCGTTCTTCCGCTACACCCCGCTCGGGCTGGCGATGCGCGCCGCGGCGCAGAACCCGGCCTCGGCGAAGCTGGTGGGCATACGCGTGGGCTGGATGCTCGCCCTCGGCTGGGGCCTGGCCTGCGCCATCGGCGCGGTGGCGGGCATGATGGTGGCGCCGATCGTGTTCCTCGACCCGAACATGATGGCCGGCATCCTGCTTTATGCCTTCGCCGCGGCGCTGATCGGCGGCGTGGACAGCCCGGGCGGCGCGGTATTCGGCGGCTTCCTCGTCGGCGTGCTGGAGAACGTGCTCGGCGCCTTCGTCATCGGCAACGAGTTGAAGCTCGCGGTGGCGCTGGTGCTGATCATCGGCGTGCTGGTGGTGAAGCCTACCGGCTTCTTCGGCAAAGTGCACGTGATCCGCGTATGAACAGGCGCGCCATGATGTTCATTGCCCTGGCGCTGCTGGCGGCGTGCGCGCTGCCGCTCCTGGTGAGCAATTACCGCGTGTTCCAGTTCACCCTGGTCCTGGTGTACGCGATCGCGCTGCTGGGGCTCAATCTGCTCACCGGCTACAACGGCCAGATTTCGCTCGGACACGGCGCGTTCTACGCCATCGGCGCGTATTGCGCGGCGATCCTGATGGACAAGTTCGGCGTGCCCTACTGGGCGACGCTGCCGGTGGCGGGCGCGGTGTGCCTGGTGGTCGGGTTCCTGTTCGGCCTGCCCGCCTTGCGCCTGGAAGGCCTGTACCTGGCGCTCGCCACGTTCGCGCTCGGCGTGTCGATGCCGCAGCTGCTCAAGTACCACCATCTCGAAAAGTGGACCGGCGGCGTGCAGGGCATGGTCATCGTCAAGCCGGATCCGCCGTTCGGCCTGCCGCTCAGCCCGGACCAATGGCTGTACTATTTCACGCTCGCGGTGATGATCCTGATGTTCGTGCTCGCCTGGAACCTGCTGCGCGGCCGGGTCGGACGCGCGCTGATCGCGATCCGCGACCACCATACCGCGGCCGAGGCGATGGGCGTCAACACCGCGCTGTACAAGTCGCTGACCTTCGGCGTGAGCGCGATGTACACCGGCATTGCGGGCGCGCTGGGCGCCATCGCGATCCAGTTCGTCGCGCCCGACAGCTTCAATATCTTCCTGTCGATCACCTTCCTCGTCGGCATCGTGATCGGCGGGCTGGCCTCCATCCCCGGCGCGATCTACGGCGCCCTGTTCATCCAGTTCATCCCCAACATCGCCGACGAGATCTCCAAGGCCGCGCCCTGGGCGATATTCGGGATTTTTCTGATCGGTTTCGTCTACGCCATGCCGCTGGGGGTAAACGGGGCGATCCGCCTGCTGATCGCGCGCCTGGCGCGCAAGCGGCAGACGGGTCTGCGCGCGGCCGGCTCGCCTCTTATCGAGGCGGCGGCCGGCAAGCCGGAAAACGATTCACACACAGCCGGGTGAAGCAACCGGCGCAATCAACGGAGGAGACCGCCATGAAACGCATGTTTGTTCCTGCTGCATTTGTCGTCGCCGCGGCGCTGGCCGCATCCCCTGCGCTGGCCCAGAAGAAGTACGACACGGGCGCGAGCGACAAGGAAATCAAGATCGGCAACATCAACCCCTACAGCGGGCCGGCGTCGGCGTATGGCGCGATCGGCAAGGCGATCGGCGCCTACTTCAAGAAGATCAATGACGAAGGCGGCGTCAACGGCCGCAAGATCAACTTCGTCTCCTACGACGACGGCTACAGCCCGCCCAAGGCGGTCGAGATGGCGCGCAAGCTCGTCGAGCAGGACGAAGTGCTGTTCATCTTCCAGTCGCTGGGCACGCCGTCGAACTCGGCCATCCACAAGTACATGAACGCGAAGAAGGTGCCGCAGTTGTTCGTGGCGACAGGCGCCAGCAAGTGGAACGACCCGAAGAATTTCCCCTGGACCATGGGCTGGCAGCCGAACTACCAGACCGAAGGTACGATTTACGCCCAGCACATCCTGAAGAATTCGCCGAACGCCAAGATCGGCATCCTTTACCAGAACGACGACTACGGCAAGGACGTGCTGCAAGGCTTCAAGAACGGACTGGGCGCCAAGACGGGCATGATCGTCAAGGAAGTGACGTACGAAGTCAGCGACCCGACCGTGGATTCGCAGATGGTCCAGCTGCAGTCCTCGGGCGCGGATACCTTCATCAACATCACGACGCCGAAATTCGCCGCCATGGCCGTGCGCAAAGCCTACGACAGCGGCTGGAAGCCGGTGCAATATCTCAACAACGTCGGGGCCGCGGTCGGTTCGGTGCTGGTGCCCGCCGGACTGGAAAAGTCGGCAGGCGTGATCACCACCCGCTACCTCAAGGATCCGACCGACAAGGCCTTCGCGAACGATGCGGCCGTCCTGGAGTGGACCGCGTTCATGAAGAAGTACTATCCGGACGGAAACCTGCTCGACTCCAACCCCTTCTATGGCTGGGCCGTGGCGCAGACCATGGTGCAGGTGCTCAAGCAGTGCGGAGACAACCTGACGCGCGAGAACGTGATGAAACAGGCGGCCAGCCTCAAGGATTTCGCCCTCCCTGCCCTGCTTCCGGGGATCAAGATCAACACCAGCGCGACGGATTTTGCGCCGATCCAGGCGATGCAGCTGATCAAATTCGACGGCAAGCAGTACCAGGCTTTCAGCGAGGTCATGGGCAATTAGCGTAGTTTCAAAATGAGGGGATATCCCCTACAGGGACTACCTCCGGGGCGCCTCCCCTCATACTCCCCTGAATCGGACCGCCGCCGCTGTGGCCGGCGGCGGTAAGTGCAGGCGCGGCTTGAGCGATAATGACGACCCGGGCGGGTGAAACTGCCCGCAACCGAAAAGGTCGTCATGCCCGTCCATCGTTTCCTGAGTTCCGCCGCGCTGGTTCTTCTCGTTGCGACCCTGCCCGTACAGGCGCAGAACGCATACGATCCGGGTGCCTCCGACACCGAAATCAAGATCGGCAACCTCATGCCCTACAGCGGGCCGGCGTCGGCTTACGCCACCATAGGGAAAGTCGAAGCTGCGTACTTCAGGAAAATCAACGACGAGGGCGGCATCAAGGGCCGCAAGATCAAATTCATCAGCCTCGACGACGGCTACAGCCCGCCGAAAGCGGTGGAAATGACGCGGCGTCTGGTCGAGCAGGACCAGGTCCTGCTCATATTCAACTCCTTGGGCACGCCGTCGAATTCGGCCGTTCACAAGTACCTGAACGCGAAACAGGTGCCGCAGCTGTTCGTCGCCACCGGCGCGAGCAAATGGGGCGATCCGAAACACTACCCCTGGACCATGGGCGGGCAGCCGAATTACCGGAGCGAGGGCAGGATCTACGCGCTGCACATCCTGAAGACCAGGCCGAACGCCAGGATAGGCGTGCTTTACCAGAACGACGACTACGGCAAGGATTATCTGCAGGGCTTCAAGGAGGGCCTGGGCGACCGGGCGAAACTGATTGTTGCCGAAGTGTCCTACGAAGTCACCGACCCGACCGTCGATTCGCAGATCCTCGCGCTCAAGGGCTCGGGGGCCGACGTATTCTTCAACATCAGCACGCCGAAGTTTG
>JAJZUN010000049.1 GCA_021848555.1 Pseudomonadota bacterium
ATAGCCGCGCCACTGCTGTGTGCAGCTATATCGAGGGTGAGATCATTGCGGGAAGGCTGGAACCCGGAGATTCCCTGGACGAAGCGGAACTGGCGCGCAAGTTCGGCGTGTCACGCACGCCGGTGCGCGAAGCCCTGCTGCAGCTTGCGGCCATTGAGTGGATTCAGTTTCGTCCGAGGCGAGGCGCCGTGGTCGCGCCGATCACGCTGCAGCGCATGGTGCAGATGTTCGAGGTGATGGCCGAACTCGAAGCCTTGTGCGCACGCCTTGCCGCCGAACGAATGACGGTCGCCGAGCGCAATCTGCTGCAGCAGGCGGCGCAGGCTTGCGCACGAGAGGCCCGCAGCAAAGCCGAGAGCGCGTCCAGCCGCTACTTCGACGCAAATTACGCGTTTCATGAGCTTGTCTATGTGGGCGCGCATAACGACCACCTGCTGGAAATGGCCAATGCGCTGCGCAACCGGCTTACGCCCTATCGGCGATTTCGGCTGCGCAGTCCAATCCGCCTGAAGAATTCCAGCCGCGAGCATGACGCGGTAGCGAAAGCCATCGTGGACGGCGACGGCGAACGCGCGGCACAGGAAATGCGTTCGCACCTCACTATTCAATCGGCACTGCTCGCAGAAATGGCGTCGCAGTTGCCCCCATCGTATCTCGAGCTGGTGAAATGAGTACCGCGGCGGCACAGCGACCCGCGCATCCGGACAACCCGCTTCCGCTCGCCGGGATACGCGTGCTCGATCTAACGCGCGCGCTGGCGGGCCCGTTCTGCACGATGATTCTCGCCGATCTCGGCGCTGACGTGATCAAAGTCGAGCCGGCCCCGGGCGGGGACATGATTCGCACGTGGGGGCCGTTCGATCAGGGCATCAGCGCCTATTATCTGTCTACCAATCGCAACAAACGCGGCATCGCGCTGGACTTTCGCCAACCGCAGGGTTTGCAGCTTCTCGCCAGGCTCGCTGCCAAAAGCGACGTCCTTGTCGAAAATTTCAAGCCAGGGACCATGGAGAGTATGGGCTTGGGCTATGAAGCGATGAGCGCTGCCAATCCGCGCCTCGTCTACGCCGGCATCACGGGCTTTGGCCGCACGGGTCCGGCCGGACACTGGCCGGGTTTCGACCAGATTGCGCAGGGATATTCGGGCCTGATGAGTCTTACCGGCATGCCGGAGAGCGGGCCGACCCGGGTGGGCGTGGCGATTGGCGATCTTACCGCCGGCATGTGGGCAGCAATTGGAGTGCTGGCGGCAGTCATCGCGCGTGCGGCGAACGGGCGCGGGCAGAGGGTCGAGACTTCACTGCTCGCGAGTCTGGTCGGGCTGCTCAGCGTGCTGGGCCAGCGTTACCTTAGTCTGAACGAGATTCCAGAGCCCACCGGAAATACGCATCCGGTGATCGCGCCCTATGGCGCATTCGAGACCAAAGACGGCCCGCTTAACGTAGCTCCGGCCACCCCGGATATGTGGCTCAAGCTGTGCGGACTGCTGGGACTCGAACATCTGACCAAGGATTCGCGATTTGTCGACAACGCGGCCCGCATGCAGCATCGCGACGAGCTCAAATCGATCGTCGAGGCGAAACTCAGGTTGCGGACACGGCGCGAGTGGTCTGAAGCAATGCTTGCGCTCGGCATTCCAGCCGGGCCGATCAACAATCTCGCAGACGTGTTTTCTGATCCGCAGGTGCAGCATTGCGGATTGGTCGAGGAAGTGGCGCACCCGCTGCTGGGGACGCTGAAGCAGCTCGCCAATCCGGTAAGCATGGACTCTCTTGCCGGGGGCTGCGTGCGCACGCCGCCACCTCTGCTTGGCGAACACACTTGCGAGGTGCTGGCGGACTACGGCTTGACTGAGGCAGAAATCGAGTCCTTGCTGGGCGAAGGTGTGGTGCTGCAATATGCGGCGGTAGATAAGGCAGTGCACAAATAACATCCCTGAACGACAGGGGTACTGATAGTTCAATTTATCGAAGGAGGATTGAGATGAAGACGGGCTTCTGCAGGCTGCTTGCGCTAACATTTCTGCTGGCGATTGTCACCCAATCGCAGGCACAGGAATTCAAACTTACACACCAATGGAAACAGGGAACGGATGGCCGCGATCTCGCCGCACGCGAATTTATCAAGGAGGTCAACAAGAAGGATCCGGCGATCAAATTTCGCGTTTATCCTGGGGCATCGCTGATCAGCAATCCCCTGAAGCAAATCGACGCGATTCAGGACGGCACCATCGAGATGTGCATACTTCCGCTAATCTACGGCGCAGGCAAGATACCCGAACTCTCGGTGACCATACTGCCAGGGGCGATCACCAATATCGCCGACGCGATGAAGCTCAAGAAGAGCGAATACGCGAAAAAGCTACAGGAACTCGCCGAGGCCAACGGCTTTCATATCCTGACCTGGTGGTGGACCGAAGGCGGATTTGGCAATCGGGTGCGCCCGATCACGGGGCCGGAATCGGTTAAAGGCCTGAAGATGCGTGGTGCCGATAAGACCATCGACAGCGCGATGCAGAATGCCGGTGCGTCTGTGTTCTCGATGCCGTCGACGGAACTCTACAACGCGGTGCAGTCAGGTGTGCTCGACGGGCTGCTGACCTCGTACGAGACCTTCGTAAGCATGCGCCTTTATGAGCAGCTGAAATTCGCGACCATCGGCGGTGACTATACGATATTCATGGTGATGCAGCCGCTGATCATTGCCAAGAAGGCCTGGGACAAGCTCACCCCGGCGCAGCAGAAGATTTTCGAGGAAGCGGCCGCGAAGAGCGAGGTTTTCTTCAATGCCGAGCAAGACAAAGTTGAGAAGAAGGTCGTGGAAGTATTCAAAGGCGCCGGCGCGCAGGTGAGGCAGATGAGCAAAGCGGAATTCGAACAGTGGCTCGCGCTCGCCAAGCGGACTGCCTGGAAGGACTTTGCCAATTCCAGCCCGAAAGCCAAGGAATTGGTCGACGCGCTTCTGCGTTCGCAGGCGAGGTAGGCAAGGTACACGGCGAGAGGCGATAGCGCCTCTCGCGTCGTTGCATTTGGGGAGAACAGCGTGCGCTTGCTCAATACATGGATCGAAAGGCTGAGTCTCGCCTGCGCGGCGGTCGCGGGCGCGCTACTGGCTGCGTCCATCCTGGTAATTGTCTGGATGGTCGCGTATCGGACAGCGGGATATCAGAACTCGTGGGAGCTGGAAACGAGCATCGACATGATGGTCGCCGCCGTGTTTCTTGGATCGCCCTATACGCTACGGACCCAGGGGCACGTCGGGATGGAATTGCTCGACGCAGTCCTGACGGACGGCGGACGGCGCAAGCTCGCTGTTTTCGGCCAGTCGATCGGCTTGCTCGTTTGCCTGTATCTCGCGTGGGCCGGACTTGGCATGACGCTGGAGGTGTATCACTCCGGCGAGCGTTCGCTCGGTGTGTGGCAGGCGCTATTGTGGCCGCGGTATGCCGCCATGCCAGTAGGCATGTTTCTAACGGCGCTGCAATACCTTGTCGAGCTGCAGAAAGCGTTTGGTTTCGGCTCCGCGTCCTCCGAGAGTGCGAGGTAGGTGATGAGCGAATTGCAAATCGGAGTGCTGCTCCTGGTCATTACTTTTGTAGTGTTGTTTTCCGGAATTCCCATTGCCTTTGGACTCGCCGGGGTGGCGATTGGGTTCCTGGCCACGTTCGGCCAGGCAACCGGACTGTCCGCGGTGGCGAGGACCTTCATTGGAGAGCTTTCGAGCTTCGCGCTGCTGACTCTGCCAATGTTCGTCGTGCTTGGGGCGACGATCGGGCTATCGCGCGCTGGCAAAGACGTTTATGAATCACTGCATCGTTGGTTGTATCGCGTTCCCGGCGGCTTGGTGATAGCCAACATCTTCGCCTGCGGCCTATTTTCTGCAATGTGTGGATCGAGTCCGGCTACTGCAGCCGCGATTGGGAAGGTCGGGATTCCAGAGATGCTGCGGCGCGGCGTGCCCGCCAGGCTCGCGACCGGCGCGATCGCGGCCGGCGGGAGCCTCGGCATCCTGATCCCGCCCTCGATCACTTTCATCATTTACGGCATCGCGACCGAAACCTCCATCGGACGGCTGTTCCTCGCCGGCGTCGTACCGGGCATTCTTCTGGTGCTGATATTCTCCGCCTATGCCTGGGGCGTGACGGTGCGCGCGCCCGTCAAGACTGCGGTTCAGGAACACTACACGCTGAAACAGAAGTTCTCCGGGCTATTGCGTACCATCCCGTTTCTGGCAATCATCGTTGCGGTGACCGTATTCATGTACGGCGGCTACGCGACCCCCTCCGAAGTCGCCGCCATCGCCGCGTTTCTGGCCCTGATCCTCGTCATCCTGATCTATCGCACCAGTGCGGCGGACCTGTGGGCGATCATGCGCAACGCAACGCGCGAATCCACGATGATATTGATGATCGTCGCCGCCGCGGCATTGTATTCGTACATGATGTCCTATCTGTACATCACCCAGAGCGTCGCCGATTGGATGTTCAGCTGGAGCCTGGAGCGTTGGCAGTTGCTGCTGGTGCTGAACCTATTTCTATTGCTGGCGGGGTTTTTCATGCCCGCCGTTGCCGTCATTCTGATGGGCATGCCTTTCATTCTTCCGGTGCTTGCGCCGAATAGCATTGATTTGGTCTGGTTTGGCGTGGTGCTAACCATCAATCTGGAGATCGGGTTGATCCATCCTCCAGTAGGATTGAACCTGTTCGTAATCCGCAGTATCGCACCCGAGGTGCCGCTGCGCGACGTGATGATGGGTTCGCTTCCGTTCGTGGTGATCATGCTATTGTTCATCGTGCTGCTGACGGTGGTTCCCGAGATCGCCACCTGGCTCCCGGACCACGTGATGGGGCCGGGACGGTAGCGGCCTCTGCGCGATGAAAATGGAATCATGATCGACGATACCGCTCCCAGCCTTAACATCGAGGGCGCGCGCGCGACTATTCGCCTGCGCCGGCCGCTGGAACATAACCGCATCGATCCGTCTGACCTGGCTATACTGCTCGATCATTTCGAGCAGGCGCGCTCGAACAAGGATGTTCGCGTCCTTGTCGTGACCGGGACTGGCCACAAGACCTTCAGTTCGGGCTATACGGTCGCGGCGATTCGGGAGCATCTGGACGATCGTCTGGAGAGAGTGCTCGATACGCTCGAGTCCTTGCCGCTTCCGGTGGTGTGCGCGCTGAACGGCAGCGTCTACGGCGGGGCGATCGACCTCGCGCTGTGCTGCGATTTCCGCATCGGGGTCAAAGGCAGCCGCATGTTCATGCCGGCCGCGAAATTCGGGCTGCACTATTATCCGGGGGGGCTTCGTCGCTACGTTACTAGGCTCGGGCTCAACAGCGCCAAGAGGCTTTTTCTGACCGCACAGGCGATGGACGCCGACGAAATGCTGCGCATCGGATTTCTCACTGAACTCGTGGCCATGGACGAACTCGAGCCCGCGGTGGCGCGCTATGTCGATGCGCTGGTCGAGTGCGAGCCGAGGGTCGTCGCGTTGATGAAGCTGCATTTGAACCAGACCGCTGACGGAAACATCGACATCACCGCGCAGCGCGCGGCGTACGAGCAGTCGCTGCGATCGGAGGAGTTGGCGCGGCGGCTCCAGGCGATCGCAAAGGCCTAATTTTATATCCTACCGAAGACACGATAGATCGTGATAGTTATGTAGGGATGGGACTAGTTCGTCTGGTACATCGATTTCGAGGCCCAGCAGTGCCGCGGAAAGACTCTTGCCATACCGGTCCAGACGCAAGCTACGGGAGACGCCGCCGCCGAGCGCGCCGTCTGCCACGAAATTCAGCGCATGAATCCCGTCAACTTGATATCGGCGCAACCCTGATTCGATACGATCTTGGTACGATTGCGGAGGCAGCCGGGCAAAACGCCAAACAGGCGCGCAATCAGGTGGGTATCGTAGCCAGGAAAAGTCGGATCACGGCGAGCCCGCACCTGCGCGCCCGAGACGGTGACCTCCGCCATTGTCTCAAAGCACAGATAGTCCAGCTCGCCTTGCTCAGCCTGGAGAATTGCCGGCTCGATCCGGTCGCCCCACCACGCCGATCCGGCGCCGATCCTGATGGATTTCAATGCTTGCTCCTTGATGTCTATTCGCCGTCCAGCTTGATGTTGGCGTTCTTGATGATGGTCGTCCACTGAGTGTGGAGCAGACATCTCGAAAAATGGCTGCGAGGATAGTGCGTCAGTCACTACTGCCGTTCAGGAACGATTTTGCCTGCGCCTCGCGAGGTCAAGGCCGGTTGCGGTCAGGCATCTTCGCAGGAGGATAAAAGATGTTTTGCACCGCGTCGCGGAATTCTTCCCGGTCCTGCGGTTTGGCAATCAGTTCGCGCACCCCGGCCGCAGCGGCCTGGGTGCGCAAGGCGTCGTTGATATAGCCTGAGACCATGATCACGGGCAAATCCGGCAGCGCATCGCGAATCGCCCTTGCGATCTCCAGCCCGGATGTGCCGGGCATGTTGAAATCGGTCACCACCAGGTCGACGCGGAGCTTGCCGGAGAGCACTGCGTCAAGTGCCTCGCGTTGTTCGAAGTAGGCGCTGACGCGATAGCCCCAGCGCTCCATCATCCGCTTGCTTGCAAACAGCTGCGGTTGGTCGTCGTCGATGTAGAGAATGTGCCGGCCGCGGCCTTCGCTGGCCCGCCCCGCGGTCTCGGTCGTATCGGACGCGGCTGCTACGCCATTCGCGCACGGGAAAAACAGCTCGAACCTGCTGCCCTTCCCAGGTTCGCTGTGCACGACGATCACCCCTTCGTGCGCCTGCATGATGCCGTGCACGACCGACAGGCCCAAGCCCGTGCCCTTGCCTGGTGGCCTGGTGGTAAAAAACGGTTCGAAAATCCGCCGTTGCGTCGCCGCGTCCATGCCGTGTCCCGTGTCGCTGACCACAATGCGGGCGTAGCGGCCCGGCCGCAGGCCGAGATCGGGCCGTGCCGAAGACTCGTTCAGGGTAATGCCTTCAACGCGAATATCGATGCTCCCGGGCCGGCCTTCCATCGCTTGCGCGGCGTTGTTGCCCAGATTCAGCAGCACCTGCGTCAACTGCGCCGAGTCGGCGAGAATGGACGGCGTATCCGCGGCGCAGCGGCACTCGATCCGCAGGCCTCCGAGCTGGCCCGCACGCAGCAGACGCGCGCATTCCGTCGCGATGGAAGGAATCGACACCACCTGGCGGGAGGTCGCCTGGCGCCGGCTGAAGGTGAGAATTTGCTGCACCAGGTCGCGCGCACGGCGACTGGCCTTTTCAATTTCTGTCAGGCTCAACAGCGCCTGATCATTGGCGGAAGCGTCCTGGCGCGCCAGTTCGGCATTGATCAGAATCGTACCAAGGATATTGTTGAAGTCGTGGGCGACGCCCTCCGCCAGGGTTCCGATCGCCTCCAGTTTTTGCGATTCACGCAATTGCGCCTCAAGCAATGCGTGTCCCTGCTCCGCTTTTTTTCGCTCGGTGATGTCGCGGATCACGGCAAGCACGCCGGAACCTATGCCGTCTCCCGGGTGCAAGCGGCTCACCGAGGACTCGACGTGGATCGCCTCGCCGCTGCGCTTGACGTGGACGTTTTCGCCGCGCCAGAAGCCGCGCTCGCGCAGGGCCGCCGTCGCGATGGCTTCGTCTTCCGGCCTGAGCCAGCGGTATCGGTAAATCTCGTGGAGGTGGCGGCCGAGCGCTGCGGAGACGGTGATGCCGTATTGCCGCTCGGCGGCGGCGTTGAGGTAAGTCACGCGCTGCTCGTCGTCGACGGTGATGACTGCGTCGCTGACTTGCGCGAGGATTTCGCCGCGGAAGCGGCTCGATTCGGTCTCCAGGCCCTGCAGCATGAAAATCCGCGGGCCGGCGGAAGATTCGACGACGAGCGCATCAACCGCGCCCGAGCGGATGGCGTGCAGCGTCTCCTCCGCCTCCTGCAGCCGGGCTCGCAACTCGGCGTTTTCCGCGATGAGCGCCGCTTCGCCGGGCGATTCTTCGCGCATGGCGGATCAGCCGGTTCTTCCGCCGGCAGCACGCTCTGTCGTCTGGCGCAGATCGAGCCCCAGCAGGATGCGTTCGGTCTGCGACATGTCGCCGATGAAGCGGCGCAGCGGCAGCGGCAGTTTCTTGATCAGGGTCGGTGCGGCGATGATCTGCTCGCCTTCGGCCAGCATCGGGTGTTGCGAGATATCCACGATTTCCAGGTCGTAGCGTCCGTGCAAATGCTCCTCGCAAATCTTGCGGATGTTCACGATCGCACGTTCGGAGTTACGCGTCGTGCCGGTGACGTAAAGCCGCAGCACGTAGCGGGCACGATCGTGGTCCGCGGCGGCGGCTTCGAAGGCGGCAAGCGTGTCTGCGGCGCGGGTCCGTTGGCGCATGAACAGTCCGTCCTATGCCGGCCGCACATCGAGGCCGACGAGCACGCGCTCTTCGTTGGACAGATCGCCGATGATCTTCTTCACCGGCTTGGGCAGGCGGCGCACGAGCGTCGGCAAGGCGAGGATCTGGTCGCCCGCCGCGAGCTTCGGATTCTTGGTGAGGTCGATGACCTCGATCCGGTACCGCCCGGCGAGGTGCGTCTCGCAGATGCGCTTGAGATTGGCGCAGGCCGCGAGCGATTTCGCGGTCTGACCGGCGACGTACAGCCGCAACTCAAAGGTGAAGGTTTTGCTCATCGCTTTCCTTTCTTCCGGCTGCTGCCAGTGCTGTCGGCACCGCGCAGTTTCGCCATGGCGTCGGCGTTCTGCTGTGCGGTCCTTTCCTGCAGAGTCTCCCGCGCGATGGCGAAGGTCACCTCCGCCGCTTCCGCTTCTGCCTCGGCCCGCAGCGCGGCGATCTGCGCTTCGATCGCCTTCTGCTTGTTCGCGAGTTGTCCCAGCTTGCGCTGGTGATCCTTCTGGCGCAGCGCGGCGGCGGCGCGCTCCTGTTCTTCCTGCGCCGCGCGCGCCGTGCCCGTAAGCACGCGATCGGCGCCGAGATAGACGTCCACCAGATCGATACCCGCGTCGCTGAGGACGAATTCGCGCACCTGATTCGAGTGCGCCATGCCGCGCGATTTCAGCACGTAAATCGTGCGATTGCGCTCGCCGTTGAACTCCACATTGCGCAACAGCAGCCATGTATCCATGAGCGAGGAAACGCCGAGCTGCGAGTCCTCGGGCGTCGACCCGCCCCCCGCGGTAAGGCTGGTGAAGAGCGTGGTGATCTGCTGCTGCTTGAGGAAATCGACGAGCCGCATCAGCGTCGGCTTCACTTCCAGCTCGTTGCGGTCGAGCGAGAGATTGCTGATCGGATCGACCACCACCACGCTCGGGCGAAAGCCCCTCACGGCGTCGTGCATCATCACCAGATGCTGCTCCAGCCCGTGCAGCGTGGGGCGCGACGAGTGAATCTGAAGCAGCCCTTTATCCACCCACGGTCCGAGGTCGATGCCGATGGAACGCATGTTGCGCACGATCTGCGCGCTCGATTCCTCGTAGGCGAAAAGCAGCACGCGCTCGCCGCGACGGCAGGCGGCGTCGATGAAACTCGCGCCGACGCTGCTCTTGCCCGTACCGGGTGATCCGGAGACGAGCACGCTGCTGCCGCGAAACACGCCCTTGCCGCCGAGCATCTCGTCGAGCCGCGCGATCCCCGTCGGGATGCGCTTCGCCGATACCTGGTGATCGAGCCGCAGTGATGTGATCGGCAGCACTGAAAGGCCGCGCTCGCCGATGAGAAATGGGTATTCATTTGTGCCGTGAGGCGAGCCGCGATACTTCAGCACACGCAGCCGCCGGGTGGATATCTGCTCGTCGATGCGTTGATCGAGGATGATCACGCAATCGGCCACGTATTCCTCCAGCCCGTAGCGCGTCAGCGATTGCTCGCCGCGTTCGCCGGTGATAATCGCCGTCAGGTCGCGTTCCTTCAGCCAGCGGAACAGGCGGCGCAGCTCCGCGCGGAGGATGGCGTGATTCGGCAGCCCGGAGAAGAGCGCCTCGACCGTGTCGAGCACTACGCGTTTCGCGCCGATCGATTTGACCGCGTGCCCGAGCCGGATGAACAGCCCTTCCAGATCATATTCGCCCGTTTCCTCGATCTCGCTGCGTTCAATACGGACATGATCGAGCACGAGTTTCTTCTGTGCCGCGAGCTTCTCCAGGTCGAAACCGAGCGAGCGGACATTGGCCGTGAGTTCGGCTGCGCTTTCCTCGAACATCATGAACACGCCCGGCTCGCCAAACTGCGTCGCCCCGCGCACGAGGAATTCCATGGCGAGCATGGTCTTTCCAGACCCGGCACTGCCACAGATCAGGGTCGGCCGGCCCGCAGGCAGCCCTCCGCCGGTGATTTCATCGAGGCCCCCGATTCCGGTGGGGGACTTGGGCAGGTTCGGGTTGCGGGAGGTGCTATGCGTCTTCAATATCGTTGGCTCCGTGGTCAGAACTTATCGACTATCGCTGCAACCGGCCAACCGGCCCTCCGCCCGTCGCCTCGATCGATGCGAAACACCCGGATCGGCATCGCGCCGGCGCCTGCATCCAATACGGGCGCACTTCTTTCGGGGTCACCCATTTCCCGTCGAGACCGGAGTTGCGCCCCCTCTCGGCCTAGCACTTGAGCGTGCGGTGCGACAAGCATAGGCGAGGTTAACGCCGGTGGTTCGCGGTTGCCGTGAGCGGGAGACGATACGGCAGCAAGCGATCGTATTCTTTCTTCACCACCGCGTAGCACTCGCATACGCGCTTTTCCAGACCTGGTCGATCCAGTACCTTGATGTGACCGCGACTGTAATGAATCAATCCGTCTGCCTGCAAATTCCCTGCGGCCTCGGTCACGCCCTCCCGGCGCACACCGAGCATGTTCGCGATCAATTCCTGCGTCATCAAGAGTTCATCGCCATTCAAGCGGTCGAGGCTCAACAGCAACCAGCGGCAAAGCTGCTGATCCAGCGCATGATGCCGGTTGCATACTGCGGTCTGCGCCATCTGCGTGATCAGCGCCTGCGTGTAATGCAGCGCCAGATGCTGCAAATTTCCGCCCGCAGCGAATTCCCTCTTTGCGACATTCGCACCAAGCCTGTAGCCATTGCCCGCGCTTTGCACTACTGCCCGGCTGGGCGTAGTCTCGCCGCCCATGAACAAGGCGATACCGACCA